>CAIXUF010001447.1 GCA_903922535.1 Candidatus Hydrogenedentota bacterium | reverse complement strand
GCCGGTGGTCACTGACTCCCCCTTCAAAGGGGGACTTAAGACCACGCCACTTTGGTTGGATGCGAGTAATTCATGATGCGTTGCGTGTTGAATTTCGTTAGAATGGCGGAATGCCAAAGCCATGAGGAGTTGACTATGCGCCGCTTCACCTTTCTGATAATCGTCGCAGGGACTCTTTGCCTCCGCGCGGCCGCCGATCCGCCCGCCGGGGCGAAGTGGGAGCCCAATCCGGAATTCACGGACGAGTTTAACGGCGCGGCGCTGGACAGCGCCAAGTGGGAGGATCACAATCCCACCTGGGAAGGCAGGCCGCCGGGCTGGTTCAACCCCAAGAACGTGGACGTGAAGGACGGCAATCTGGAACTGTGGGCCAGGGCGGAGGCCCTGCCGGGGCTGAAGCCCGAATACAAGGACTTTACCACGGCGGCGGTGAAGAGCAAGAAGACCGTGCTCTATGGCTATTTCGAGCTGCGCTGCAAGCCGATGAAGTCGCACGCGTCTAGCGCGTTCTGGTTCTACAACGCCGAGAAGGAGTGGTGGACCGAGATTGACGTGTTTGAGATTGGCGGCGGCGCGCCGGAACATCAGAACAGCTACTACATGACGCTGCACGTGATGCGTTCACCGGGCGACGACAAGCACCGGTCCGACGGCGACAAGTGGACCGCGCCCTATGTGCTGGCCGACGCGTGGCATGTCTACGGTGTGGACTGGAACGACAAGGAGATTGTCTGGTACGTGGACGGCAAGCCCGTGCGCACGGTCAAGAACACGCTGTGGCACCAGGCGCTTAACCTCAACTTCGATTCCGAAACCATGCCGGAATGGTTTGGCCTGCCGACCAAGGAGGAACTGCCCGCGGTGTTTCAGATTGACTACCTGCGGGCGTGGAAGAAATAGGGTCTAGGGTCTTGGGTCTTGGGTCTAGGGAAGACAAAAAGACAGAAAGACAGGAGGACAGAAGGACAGAAAGACAGAAAGACAGAAAGACAGAAGGACAGGAGGACAGGAGGACAGGAGGATGGGAGGACAGGAGGACAGGAGGATGGGAAGATGGGAGGATGGGAAGACAGTAGGTTGTCACTTGTCTGGAAATATTAATTGGTTGGTCGGTGGGGGGGCTTTTCTTTGAGTTTGGGCGAGAAGAGGCGCGGGCGCAGATTGTCGTAGATGCGGGTCCAGCGCTGGACCTGGTCGGGGCGCAGGACGGCGGAAATCTCGTCGCGGATGGACTCCAGTTCCGTGTCGACGCGGGGGCCGATCTCGCGGCGCAGCGCGCCGATGGCCTCAAAGCGGCGTTCGAGTATGGCCCTGACCTCGGCGGCCTGTTTTTCGTCCAGCCGGAGCATGCGCGTCAGGCGCTGGGTGGCCTTTCCGGGCGCCTGTTCAGGGTGCTGCATTGTCATGGCGACCCGGTTCCAGGCGACGCGCAGGGCCACGCCGCCGCCGGTGACCGCGCCGCAGGCGAAGATGAGCAGGCCGAGCAGGATGTTCACCCAGCACCGGCGGCGCTTGGGGGGCACGGGCACCGGGGCAGGCACTATCGGTTGTTCGGGCTGTGCGGGCGCGTCGGGTGTGGGGCCGTTTTCCGCAACTTCAACGACCGGTTCGTCTTCGGACATGGCAGGGTCTCCCTAGAATTGGATGTCCGGATAGACGGACAGCAAGGCGACAAGCGGATCAAACAGAAAGCCGAGCGCGTCGGCGCTGGCAACCACGGAGAACAGGGCCACGGCACAGGATGCCAGCGCCATGACATGAAAGGACCAGTCCCAGGCGGGAACGGTCGCCTTGTGCCGGGCATGCACCGCGGACAATACCCGTGCGGCGACATCCACCTGCGGAATAGCCTCCGCGCGGGCGGCGGCGGCAAGACGGTTGACGAAGCGTTCCGCCGGATCAGTGCTGTTTCGGTCCATATCCAGCCTCCTCAAGCATTGTGCGCAGCCGGTGCCGGGCCCGGAACGCGCGCACTTTGACCAGCGTCACGCTCCAGCCCATGCGTTCGGCCGCCTCGGCCATGCTGCATTCTTCAAAGTAGATCAGTGTCAGCACCAGCCGGTCTTTGTCCGGCAGACGCCGCAGCAGTTCAAACAGGCATTCGGCCGCCTCGGACGGCGCGCCGCCGTCCACGGCCCGCAGCGCCTGTTCGGTCCAGGCCGACTCCAGCGCCGCCAGCGGGCCGCGCTTTCGCGCCTGCCGTTTCCAGTACTGGTAGCCCGTGCGCGTGGCGATGCGCCGCAGCCAGTGCAGCACCGGCGCCGTGCCGCGGTACCGCGGCAGGCTTAGGAACGCACCGACGAACACCTCCTGCACCAGCGCCTCATGGTCCGTCCGGTCGCGGGTGAAATGCCACATTTGGCGGCCGATGTCACCCTGGCGTCGTCGGACAATCCGCGCAAAGGCGGCCTCATCCCCCGCCGCCGCGGCCGTCGCGTCGGCGAGGTCCGGGTCGTCCTGCGTGGACTTGTCCTCTTGGTCCGCCATACGTTATCCACTGACTGTGTTTGCGCGCCGGTCCGTTCCGGAGGCGAGCGCGCTGTCCACCTCATCATAGTCCCGCGCGGAAGCACCGCGCCACCGGGCACCCAAACCGATGTCCGGAATGCCCGGCAATCCCATAGTGGCCGCCAACCGCCCCAAGGTTACACTTCCTTTGACCTTCGCCCTTCGCCCTTCAGTGCATTGCCTGATTCGGTCCGCCGGTGTTATACTCGGTTCAGTTCCCCCCATGGGCGGTTGGCTCAGTTGGTTAGAGCGCCTGCCTTACACGCAGGATGTCACAGGTTCGAGTCCTGTACCGCCCACCATTCACTTCTCGGGCACTTCACCCAAAGGGGGTGCAGTTTTGCGGCGTTTTCCGGTTAGAGCGCTCAACAGTCGGTCATAGCATCCCGGCTGATATATTTTGAAATGGGTAAATGCTCCGAGCGGTGTTGGTATACAATCAACGTGGTTCTCTTCAAGAAGAACTGCTCTGAACCTCTCATTCTTCATCTGGCCCTGGTATAGATGCTGGTTAATCAGATGCCCTTCCCATGTCGCGCCGAGACCCACACCATGTTCCTCTTCTTTGTTGATTCGGCGCAGGTACTGCGGCGAGCATATTATCAAGACAATCGACGCGGTCCTAATCATCTTGTCCGTCCAAGATGGCCAGCCTTCCGGAGGACCCATCTCGCCTTCGTACTGATCAATCCAAGCATTCACGCACGACTGGCGAAGATCATCCGCCAATTTCTTCACCTTTGCCGCGAAGTCCGGATTCTCCCAAGCGTAACTTAGGAAAACTGTGTGCCGGGAAGCGGGCCGCACCGCCTCCCCCTGCCCACCGTCCGCCACGGATTTCGCTGCCAGAGCGCGCGGTTCAATGGCAAGTGTTTGCTTCGTTGTGCCCGTCGTGTCACCCTGTCCAGCGTCCACGTGCGTCGCATTCGCTTCGTGCGCGCCGGATTCTGTCGGTTCGCCCAGCGTCGTGGAAAGTGTAGGCGGCGCGTATCCACTCACATCGAATCCCATCCTAACCAGTGCCGCCCGAAGCCGGTCGCCAAGTTCCGGGGTCCATCCATTAACCATGAAGTCCATGTACGATGTATCGAGAACACCATTGGAATAGAGCGTTTTCGGTTCCACATCGCGGGACCAGTGTAACCCTTGTGCGATTGAATCCTGCCTTTCCGGCATGCCCAATAGCGATAATGGAACGTCGTGGTTTACCGCCCATGCCAGAAGAGTTTGCTTATCGCAGTCTGTCCAGAATTCACCGGGTAGAGAGTGGTTCTGAAGGCATTTCCATGCCACAGCGTCACGGAGTTTGAATTCCTCGCGCCGACAACGCCATGCGGCGGCTTTGTCATTTCCAAGTATCTCTCTCAGAGGGACCCTGTTTCCGTCATTGTCATGGCCAAGAAGCCGTGAACCGTCTTCATCAATCCAGTTATCATAGCCGACGGCGCATAGCAGGAATGCCACAACAGGGTCGCCAAACTCCGGGGGAATGGCAAGGTAGTCTTGCACCCAGCGTAATTGCATCGTGCCGAAACCGTAGTCCCCAGCCTGCAACCTTATTTGTATGGGATTCGGGTCTTTGTAGTAAACCAGATACGGATTTAATGGAAGGGGGTTGTTACGGGGATAAACCGTCGCCATTTACATGATTCCTTTCGTTCGTTCCCGGCGCAAGCGGCGCGGGAATCACGGGCGCACCGCCGCGCCGGAAGGCACCGCCGGGGAGCTACACCGGTCGGCTTGCGAAGATCGTAGCAACAGATTCGTGCATTAGTCCACCCCCCGGCGAAATTCGACGCGCCAGGGTGACGCATGGGGCGCGTTCGTCGCGGCGGCAGGGTGATTCATGGCCCGATTGCGCGTGGCGCCAATGCGGCATACAAAAAGGGCGGGGCACATTCAAGGACCCCGCCCGGAGAATCGTTTAATCTCTGTGCTATCGCCAACGCGACATCCTGCTGTCACTACCTAACGAGACGGAAACCCCAATCATCTCGTGGTTCCGTCGGGTTGTTACTTATGATGAGCGCCGAGCGACAACCGACACCCCCAGATCCCCAACTTCCCCCGCGGCCCATGCGGGTGTCAGGGGTACGTATCCACGCGCTGCCATCTGTCGGAGCACCGATATAGTCCTCGTGGGCGGTATCTAGGCACCATTCAAAGACGTTCCCACTCATATCATACAATCCCCAACCATTCGCCCCCTTTTGGCCTACTAAATGCGCGTACTGCTGGTTTGAACAATTACCCGTGTACCACGCGTAGTTTCCAACAGCCGTGTAGCTTGGATCGTCACCCCAGTAGAAACGGGTCGTTGTAGTCGCACGGCATGCATATTCCCACTCCGCCTCAGAGGGCAGACGGAATGTCAATCCCGTGGCACCGTTGACTAGCGTGATGAACGACTGCGCGTCATTCCACGACACATACACCGCCGGACTGTCCAAGTCGGCAAGTACGTGGTCCTTCCCAGACCATGGGGTCGTGCCCATCACCGCCTGCCACTGTCGCTTGGTCAGTTCATACTTGCCCATCCAGAAACCACTCGCAAACGTCACCAGATGTTGCGGGTCTTCCCAGACGTAGCTGTCCTGCTCGCCCGGATACCGGCCCATTTGGAAGGAACCTGATGGACACCAGACCATCTCCAAAGGCACATACTTGGGAAGTATGATTGTCTGAATATCGCCTGCATCGGGCGGCGTAACAGTGATGAAGTTGGGCTTCACCTTCTTGTCATTCCCCGCCGAGGTAGTCACCTCCAATGATACGTCGTATGATCCTACCGTGGCGTACACATGAGAGGTGTCCTGCACTGTGCTCTCCGCCCCATCGCCAAATAGCCAGTGCCATGTAGAGATCGCCGCATCTCCCGGTGTTGAAGTGTCAGTAAACTGTACCGTCAATGGCATCTTTCCCGTTGAAGGACTTGCGCGAAACGCCGCTTCCGGCGGAGCGGGGCCATTCGATATCCAAAGGTTTACCGGAGTCCCCGGTGCACCGCTTGTCCCCGCCTCCGGGTTTTGGCTTATCACCTGTCCCTTGGGGACAGCGGCGCTATACTGCTCGATCACCGTGCCCACGCTCAAGCCGATGCCCGTAATCGCCGTTGTCGCCGTTGTCTGCGTCTGACCCACTACGTTTGGAACAACCACCGGCTGAACGCCCTCGGAAATGACCAGCGCCACAGCAGACCCCGGACTGACAGACGTGCCCGCCGCGGGCGTCTGGCTGACGACCGAGCCCGCAGCCACGTTCGCACTGTATATTTGTGTCGCAGCACCGATCGTGAGCAACGCATTGGTGATAACCGCGTCCGCCGCAAGCTGCGTCATGCCCACCACATCAGGCACGATCACCGGCTGCGGACCCTCGGAGACGGTTAGCGCCACAGCAGAACCGGGACTCGCCGACGTTCCCGCAACAGGCGACTGGCTGATGACCGAACCGGAGGGCACGGTCAAACTGTATGCCTGCGCGACGGCACCGACCGCGAGGCCCGCGCCGGTGATGGACGTGGATGCGGCCGCCTGGGTTTGACCCACCACATTGGGGACAGGGACCGGGCACGGTCCCGTGGAAACCGTCAGAACTACGGAACTGCCGGGAGCCATCTCCCGAGCGGCCTCAGGGTCTTGATTGACCACTAACCCCGCCGCCACAGTACTGCTGCACTGCTGGAGTACCGTCACGGTCAGTCCCATACCGGTTAGTGCCGTCTGCGCCGCCTCCTGCGTCAGGCTTGACACGTTGGGAATCGACACCGGCGGACCGCCCTTGGACACAGTCAAGTTCACGACTGTGCCCGGTGCGACACTCAAACCTGCCCGCGGGTCTTGACCGATGATTTTTCCTGCGGGAACCGTGGCGCTGTACGCTTCCATCACGATGCCGACGGTCAAGCCAGCAGCCACGATATCCGATTCCGCCTGCGCCTGCATCCGCCCCATCACATCGGGCACCGTGATTGTGTTGGGCTTGCATCCGACCATGGCAAAGGCCGTAAGCAGCATGAGAGTCACAAAGATACCCCGGCCAAGTGTGGTTCTGAACATCGGACTTCCCCTATTGGTTCTACTGCTCTCGATTCCTGAGTGAACTGCACCTATTTGTAGCCTGCGCAAATAGTGATCTTGATATTAGACCTGATGGCAGGATATGTCAACACGGGGCAGGTACAAGCAAACCCCGGCCAGCGCGGGCCAGCCGGGGCGGCGGTTCTTGTCAACCCGCGCAAACCCGCGACATGCTTTGCCCTTTTCGTCGTTTTTGAGGGACGACTGCACGTATACTGCCCGACAGAATTTTGGGCTGTACGGGCCAAGACGAGACGATGGAGGATCGCGAATGCGGTGGAAATGGCTGGGTGTGGTGGTTTGCGGCATGATTTGCTGGGCGGCGATGGCCGAAACGCCCTGGCATCACCCGCTGAGCTGTGATGGTGGCGGCTATTGGCCGCTCCGTGTTCCTGTTATCGTGAAGAATCTCGGCGACAGTCCGTTGTCCGGCATGCCGGTGCCGTTGGACCTGTCAGAGACGACGCAAGCCCATGGACTTGCCGGATGTTCCGTCGCCGGGCTGCGTGCGGTTGACGCTGAGGGGGACGAGGTGCTGTATGACGTCCGGGACGCCAAAGGCGAACCGAAACGCGGGGGCGTTTCTTTGGCGGACGGGGACAGGATCGTGCTTCCCGTTGAAATGCCCGCAAAAGGAAGCGCCACGTATTACCTGTACGCGGGGAACACGGCGGCATGGCCGGTCATGGACTGGCTTTCGGCCGGTTTGGCAAACGGGGGATTCGAACAGGGCGAGGGCGCGCCGGAACCGTGGACGAGTTCCCTGGTGGACGAGGCGCACCGCATGTCGCTCGTTCGTGACGGCGCGCGGTCGGGGAAAGCATGCGCACGGTGCGATGTGGATTCCGGCGCGGCACCGGTGTGGGTCAACTATGCGCAACGGGGCATGTTTGTGACGCCAGGCCACAGGTACCGGTTCACGGCCTGGGTGAAGGGCAGGGACGTGCAGGGCCTGGCCGGCTGGTATGTGCATGTCGATGGGAACCGGCCGCTGATGGTCAACGAAGTGGCGGCATGGGATGGATCTTTTGACTGGCGGCAGGCGGTGCTGGAGTTTGTTGTGCCGGACACGGGCCAGACCTTCGAATGCGGCACCGTGCTCCATGGCACGGGCACGGCATGGTATGACGATGCCCGGTTGGAAAGTGTGGATGACAATCGAACGGTTCAGGCGGAGATCCTTCCCGCAGAGGCGCTGGATCTCAAGATCGCCAGCCCGGATTCCTCGTGGCCCCCGGACAGGGGCTGGGAGTGGCGCGCGCAGATACGCCTCCGCAACTTCACCGATCAGCCGGTGGAGAGGCAGCTTGTCCTGAGCGATATCCGTTCGTTCCGCAACACCCTGGCGAAGATCGTCGGTTTTGCGGCGCCCACGGCACTGATGCTTGCCGACCCGGAGGTGCCCGGAGCGGTGTTGCCGGTCCATGAATCCGCGCCGGGCGACCTGGGCTTTGTGGCTTTCATTCCTCCGAGAACGGAGAAATCGCTGTGGCTGTACGCGGCCCGGAAGACGCCGGGGGCGGAGGGCGAACACACGCTGTCGGAAGCGGAACTGGTCGGCGGCCCGTCCAATCTGGTTGCCGACGGGGACATGGAGCAGGGTGGGGACGGTGCGGCAATACCCTGGGTTTCAGGAAAGGAAGGTCGGCCGGACGACCACTCGTTTGAGGCGTGCCGCGTTGAGGGCTGTGTCGGTGGATCCCGGTGTCTTGAACTGCACGTGCCCGAGGAGTCGGGCAACCTGGGCTGGGTGGGATGGCGGCAGAAAGTTCCCGTCAAGCCGCAGACGCGGTATGTCCTCTCCGGGTATTTGAAGACACGCGACTTGGACGGGGATGTGACCCTCTATGGCCACGTGCTGCGCCCCGACGGCGGCACGATTGACGCGCTCAATTTCGGTGCGGCGCCTTTTCTTGCTGGAAGCAAGGACTGGACCCGGGTGGAATCCACGATTGTGACACCGCGGGATTGCGGCTTCCTGGAGATTCACCTTACAACGAACAGGCACGGGACGGTATGGTATGACGCGGTGATGCTTGCCGAAGCGCAAACGGGAATCACGGGACCCGTCGAGGCGCGCATCCAGCCGACGGGGCCCATGGTTTGGCCGGTCAGCCCGCTTGTGAAGGTGTTTCAACATGACCTGCCGCCGGAGACAGCGCCTGCCGAAGGCATCAACGTCTGCGCCGCACGCAACTCGTGGGAGTCCTTCCAGCTTGCGGTTCGCGTGCCGGACGATGCGCGCTGCGTTCTGACCGCCACGTCGCTGCGCGGTCCTGAGGGTGCAACACTGGACCCGCCCGCCATATACCGGGTGGGTTTTGTGCCCGTCGACTTTCCCGTCGGTTACCACAGCACCACGGCCCCGGCCTGCAAACGGTTTCTGCCTGTGAGCCGCGGAAACGACGGGTGGGCCGGCTGGTGGCCTGACCCACTGGAGCCGGTAGCTGTCGAGAACGGCAATCAGGAGGCGCATGCCCCGGTGGCATTGACGGCAGACAAGACCCAGCCGTTTTGGTTCGACATCCATGTGCCGCAGGGCGCACCCCCGGGCAGCTACACGGGATCGATCACCGTGGGGCACAACGCCATTCCGGTAACGCTCACTGTATGGGATTTCATAATGCCGGAAGAGAAGCACCTGCCCGCGCTTTACGATCTGCGGAGCGGCCCCCTGGGCGATTTCCTTTCGGGTGCCGACCGCAAGGCGACATTGCAGCAGTGGCACCGGTTTCTTGCCGGATTCAATGTCTCGCCGAGCATGACCGCGAACGACCCGGTGTTCACATATGAGAACGGTCATGTGATCATGGAGGCAAGGGACTTTGACGAGGAGGCGCACGACCTTCTCGATGTGCTGCATGTGAGCAAGTTATACACCCCGCAGATCTTCTACGCCTGCGGCTGGGCCTTTATGCCCAAGGATGTCTTCGGGCTGAAGGCGTTTACGCCGGAGTATGTCGACGCGTGGAAAGAGGCCTACAGACTGTTCGTCGATCACATCACGGAGAAGGGCTGGCGGAACCGCTTTGTGTTCTACCTGGCCGACGAGCCGTTCGAAAAGAGCGAACCGACGATCACGGGATTGGCGCGCCTGTCTGACATGGCGCGTGAAATCGCGCCGGATGTTCCCGTCTATTCCAGCACGTGGACGGACATCCGGGGCCTTGAGGGGCACTTGACGCAATGGGGCATTGGCGTTCATGGGTCCTTCCCCCTGGACCGCGTGGAGGCCCGGCGCGCCGCGGGCGAACGGTTCTGGTTCACCACCGACGGCCACATGTGCACCGACACGCCGCTGCTGGCGATCGAGCGGCTGCTGCCGTGGTTCTGTTTCCGGTATGGTGTGGACGGCTATGAATTCTGGGGTGTGTCCTGGTGGTCCGTTGACCCGCGGCAGTATGGCTGGCACCAATACATTTCGCAGAGCGACGAGGGCCACAAGTACTATCATGTGCGGTATCCGAACGGCGACGGGTTCCTCGCCTATCCGCCGGCTGACCGGCACGGCGCGCCTGTGCCGAGCATCCGGCTTATGGCGGCCCGGTCGGGCGTGGATGATTATGAGATTTTCCTGGCCCTGCGCGGTTATGCGGACGCCGGGGATCCTGACGCGCGCGCTGCGCTTGAAACAGTGCGTTTGTTCACGCCCGGCATTCCCAACGAGGGCGGACGTTTCTCGACCCAGCTCATGCACGACCCGTACGCCCTTCAGGAAGCCCGCAGGGTGGCGGGAGACACGCTCTCCGCCCTGATACGGCGCGACAACGCGCGGCGGTGACGGGATGTCGTTTTCGAAAACCCATACGCATGCGCCGGACCAGGCTTGTCTTCGCACTTTCGCGGGTGTACGATTCCATGGCGAGCGCGCGTTTCGGGCCCTGAATAGGGGCTGCGGTCGGCTGTCTGCCTGTGTCGGGCAATGCGGTCAGGAGAGCATTGGGCTCCGTGCCTGTGCGCGGGAAAGAAGGAGAATGGATCATGCGTGAAGGAGCGGGGAGCATGGCAATGTTCATGGCAATGGGATTGGTGTGCGCCTCGGCATGGGCGGCAACGCCCGTGCCGATTGGGCAGGTCCACATTACCGATGAATTCTGGACGCCCAAACAAGATGTGTGGCGAAACACAACCCTTCCCGATTGTCTCTCAAAATTCGAAAAGACGGGCGCGTTTGCCAATTTCGACCGGGTGCGCGACGGACAAACGGGCGAACACGGGGGGCCTCCCTGGTACGACGGCCTCATATACGAGATGATCCGGGCCGCGGCGGATTACCTGGCGGCCCAGCCCGACCCCGCGCTTGAGGCGCGGCTTGACGGATACATCGAACGCATCGCGGCGGCAGCGGCCAAAGACCCCGAAGGCTACATCGAGACCTACACACAACTGATGGAACCCGACCACCGCTGGGGCCTCAACGGCGGATACGAACGGATATCGCACGATCTGTACAACGCCGGCGCGCTGATGGAGGCGGGCGTCCACTATTGCGAGGCCACCGGCAAGACGCGCCTGCTGAATGCGGCGGTTCGGATGGCCAATCTCATGTTCATGACGATGGGGCCTCCGCCCAAACGCAATATCGTTCCCTCCCATCCGCTTGCCGAGGAAGCCGCCGTTCACCTGTACTGCCTGTTCCGGGATCATCCGGAGTTGAAGGCGAAGATGGATGCCCCGGTGTCCGAGCAGGATTTCCTGAAACTGGCAGAATTCTGGCTGGAAGCGCGCGGCCACAACTGCGGCAGTCCCGACTGGAACCGTCTGAACGAAGCCGACTGCCAGAAGTTCATCCGCGACAAACAGTACGGCGACGACCGCCCGTCCTGGGGCGCCTATGCGCAGGACCACAAGCCGCTGCTCGAACAGGAGACGATCGAAGGCCACGCGGTTCGCGCAACGCTGCTGTGCGCGGGACTGGCGGCGGCGGCGGCGGCCGATTCCCGTGGGGACTACGCGCGGGAAGCGCAGCGCCTGTGGACAAACATGGTGTCGCGAAAGATGCACCTCACGGGCGGCGTGGGGGCGTTTGCCGGGGACGAGAAGTTTGGGCCGGACTACGTGCTGCCCAACGACGCGTATCTGGAGACGTGCGCGGCCGTCGGCGCGGGATTCTTCCACGAGAACATGTTCCTGCTGTTCAAAGAGGGCAAGTATGCGGATGAACTCGAGCGCGTGCTTTACAACGGCGTCCTGGGCGGCGTTTCGCTTCAGGGCAACAGTTACTTCTACGAGAACCCGCTCGAAGCGTCCAACCGCCAGCGCTGGGACTGGCACGGCTGCCCATGCTGCCCGCCCATGTTTTTGAAAATCATGGCGGCAATGCCCGGTTACATCTATGCAACCGACAGCGACACCCTCTATGTGAATCTGTTTGTCGGCAGCCGCATGACCACGACCGTGCACGGGAAGAAGCTGGTGCTGGCGCAAAAGACACGCTATCCCTGGGACGGAAAGGTGGATATCGCGATCGAGACAGACGGGCCCCTCGAATTCGACCTGCGTGTGCGCATTCCCGAATGGAGCGAACCTTTTCCGTTCAATGTCAACAACGCCGCTCCGGAGAGAGTCTCCACCGTTCAGGGCTATGCGGCACTGCGCCGCACGTGGAACACCGGCGACCATGTCTCCTTCGAGATCCCGCTGCCCATTCGTCTCGTCCGCGCCAATCCGAATGTCAAAGCGGACACGGGACGTGCCGCCCTTATGCGGGGCCCCATCGTTTACTGCGTGGAATCCGCCGGAAACACAACCCCCGTGAAAGCCCTGTTTCTCCAGCCCGGCGCGGAACTCCGGGCAGACTACCACGCCGACCTTTTGGGGGGTGTCTCGGTGATTACGGGAAAGGGGTTGGTTTTGGAAGAATGGCCCGACGGCGTCCTATATCGCAACCGCCCCGTCAACGCCGCGCCTGTCGATTTCACCGCCATTCCTTTCTACACCAACAGCAACCGGGATCCCGGAGACATGGCGGTCTGGTTGCCCGTTGAGGGCCGCTGAAACCGCGTTGCGGTCCGCCGCTTTCAGAATTCGTTGTAGACCCCGTGTCCGGGCCGCAGCGATCCGTCGGCTTCAATGAAGGCGAGATTTCCGGGGGCGCTCAACGGCCCGAACTCGATGCGGTGGGCATCGGCAATCAGGCTGTGGTGCAGCAGGTAGGCCAGAAAGCCAATCTTGCGTTGTGTGAGCTGCCCGAGCGTGTAGCGGATGATCTCCACCCGTTTGGCGTCGTCCGTCGAGCCCCAACAGGTCTCCGTGGCCAGAAGGGGTTTCTTGACGTTCGCGGCGAATCCCACGTAATCATCCAGTGACTTCTCGTAGGCCGCCTTGTCATGGGGCGGACTGTCGCCGGTCCAATAGGGGTGAATGCTCAGGATGTCTGAGATCGGTTCGATTTGGCGGATGCCGTCGATGCCATGGCCGGGGTGGATTCCAGTGGTGATGGGTGCCTGCACTCCGAGGCGTTTTCCGGCGGCATAGGTCCGCTCAAGCCAGGCGTACTCCGCCTTGACGATCTCCGGAATCTCGGCGGGGGGGCAGTTGTACGAAAAGGGCTCGTTGCAGAGGTCCCATGCCAGGATGCGCGTGTCCTTCGCGTGCAGGCCGAACAGCGCCTCCGCAAACGCCATGGGCGTGTCCTTCGCCTGGACCCAGCTTGTTTTGGGCAGGAAATGGTCCAAGTATACACCGCCGTAGTCCAGGGTGGCGTCATGCCATCGGTTGAACAGCACCGGGATGACCGCCATCTTGCGCGCCGCGGCCAGCGCCAATGCCGTGTCGAAATCGGCCTCGAATTTCGCGGGGTTGCGCCCCCATGCGTCATGCGAAAGCCACAACCGTATGGCGTTCATTTTCGGGAAATAGGCCCGGCCAAGCGCCAGTTCATGCCCCATCCGGTCCGGGTCGAAATTGCGCCAGATTTCGAATCCCGAGCTTCCCCAGCTTGGCTGATAGTTGAATCCCCTGATTTGCGAGAAGTCCGTGGTGCCCGTTTTCTCTTCGCCGGCCGCGGCCCGCGAAAGCGCCAGCGCTGTGGCCGCGCCTCCCGCCGTCATCAAGAATTGCCGTCTGTTCATGTTGTTCCTTTCAACGATGTTTCTCCATCCAAGATGCGCCAACCGGGCAGAAGAAATCAACGGGAATGCGCTGTTGGGCCAAAAGAGGGGAGCCTTCGGACAGCACCACCATTTTCAAGCACATCAGCGCACTTGAATCATCCCGGCATCCGCGGGATAATCAGGACGTGGGGTGCTGGACTTCCAAGCAACCGTCCACGTCACTTCCAGACGTCCGTTACGGGAACGCAAACAAGTTATGACCGATCCCGTGTGATGGGGCAACAGGGAACATGGCATGAAATCTCGACATTTGATCGGCCTCTGTGCAGTGATTGTTGCGTTGACGGTTTCGGCAGGGACTGTCGGCGCAAATGAACTGGCCGTCGGCGACGCCTACGCCCGGGGCAGCGATGAAAGCCTGCAGTGGACCGTCGGCACCAAGTTGATTGAGATGACGTTCGATGGCCGGGAGGGCATGTTCCGGCTGGCCAGCTTCTTGAACAAATCGTGCGAGCCGCCTCTGGAATACGTGGATGTGAAGACGGCGGCTGCGCCCTTTGCATTGGACTCGGAAGGCGTTGGAGGGCAGACACCGGACGCCAAACCGGGTGTCAACGCCGACAGCCAATGGACGCTGAAAGCGGGCGTCGCGCGGCAGGTCGCATCGGGCGGGCGGGCGGCGGTCCAGTTGGATGTGACGCTGGCCCGGGGGGATGTTCTCGCGCAGTTTCACGTCTTGGCGTTTCCGGGCACGCCGATTCTGCGGCAATGGGTTGAGTTCGAGAATGCAGGCGCCCAGCCGGTTGCGCTGAAGGCGCCCATGGCGGCCCGTTTTCAGTTGCGTGGGGACGAAGCCACGTCTTACGTGAACTCCTGGATGGCCGGCGGGTACGTGGCGGCGGATCAGGGAAAGATGTACCAGACCCCCGTTGTGCAACCCTACCACCAGAATCTGGTTGGCACCGCGAGCCTGAGCCTGGTTCCCTGGATGGCCCTGCATCGGGGCGCGGGTCCCCAAGACGGACTGTTTGTTGCCTTGGAATACCTGGCCACCTGGTCGTTGACGGTCGACCATGAGGCCGCCGGTCCACTGGCGGTTGCGGCCGGTCTTCCCGAGCTGAAGTCGGGCGTCCTCCAACCGGGTCAGCGGCTGGAAATGCCGTGGGTCATCCTCGGTGTCTTCAGCGGCGGGCTGGACAACATGGCCGTGTCGCTTTACGACTGGCAGTACCAGTACCTCTGGGACTATACGAACGCGGATTTCTATGCGCGGTCCCGATGCCCGACCTGGTGGTTCTATTGCTCGCAAAACCTCCAGGAACAGTTCACCGCGCGCTTGGCGAATCTGGACATGAACATGAGCGACGTCATGCGCGCGACGGGATACGAGATACTCTGGGACGATGCCGGGTGGTCTTCTTACCCAGGCACGCCGCCGGACGGCTATGGATCGGTTTTCCGGCAAACCTACGAAGGCCCGGACTTCTCCCAGGCGCAGCAGTATCTGCAAAAGACGGGGATGCGCTGGCTCTTGTGGTTCGCGGGCCGTCCCCCGGCCGGTGTGCTGGACAACAAGATCGGTGCCTGGGGTGATTTTGAATGGCGTACCGACGGCGTGGGCTTTCCCGACATGGGCGCCGACAAGAGTTTTCGCGCGGAGGTCAAGCGCTTCCTGGACGCCCATCCGGGCAGCTCTTTTCACACATGCAGCGGCGGCAGCACCTATGCGCACACGTTTGAGATCGGCGGGCGCTATTCGAGCTACAACTATCTGAGCGACGCGGGCCGCGGCCCCTACCTCAATCATGACTTTTCCTACCTGGAGCCGCCGGACAGATGGGGCGATCCGCTCATTGCCATCGCGTCGATTTACGGCAAGAAGGACGGGTCCACGGCGACGATGGCCGAGGTCCTGGCCGCACGGGGCGGCGCCATGCCCACGCCCGAGGATTTGCGGTATGTGAAAGAGACTGCCCGGGCCATGCTGGCGGACGTTCCGAGTCCCGGCTGGGGCCGTTTGCCAGGCGGGGACAACGAATTGGCCCGCCGCGACATGGAATTGTACCGTTTCTTCCGGTGCGAGGGTCTGGCTGGGCGATGGAGTTACGTCTTCCATCCGGTGGTTCAAGGTGCTCCGGAATACTACTATTTCCAGCGGACAAGCCATGACCGCAGCAAGGCGTGCATCATCCTTGCGAACCGCGCCGAGAACCCGGTGGTGATTTTTCCGCGGGGACTCCTCCCGGAGGCCAGTTACATTGTCGGGTTCGATTCGACGCAGGCCATCACGGAACGAAGCGGCGCCGACCTCATGGCCAAGGGCATTGCAATCAATGACCAGAAACCGGGCGAGTTGATTTATCTGAACCTGCCCAACCGGCCGGGCAGCGGTCAGGACAAAGTCCCGCCACAATCGCCGGGCCGTGTGCTTGTGCGCCGTGAAACCAACATCGGCCACGGCGGCATGGGCGTGTATTGGTTGCCCGGCGCGGACGACAACTGGATCAGCTACTACGACCTGCGGCGCGACGGGACCATTCTCGAGAAAGTCGCCATCGGGGATTACTATTTTGATCATGCCGCGGGCTGGGACAGCGCCCACGAGTACGCAGTACGGACGGTTGACGGCGACGGCAACGCGAGTGACTGGCGCGTAGCCGAACCGGCCACCGGTGAACCGGCAACCTTTGATGCCCTTGGCGGCCACTTTGCCGAGTCGGGCCGCGATGGATGGAGCGCCGAGACCACGGTGGACGGCCAAGTCTTCACGCCAATGACATGGGTGCCGCCGGCCAAGAACCCGGCCGCCGACTTTGGCGGAACACCCAACCAGCGCGGTGGCGTTGAAGGCTACTGGGAAAGCGCGGGCGGCGCGCGCGTTGGCCGGGGCTGGCAGCAGGCTTCGAAGACCGAGTCCTGCATCCGCGCGTGGACCGCACCCACGGCAGGAACGGTCCGCATCACGGGACGCGCAATGCGCGAGTATTATCACCGTGAGCAAGGCGGTCCGCTCCATGTGAAACTTCTTTGCGGCCAGCGGCAGCTATGGCCCGAGAAGGACGGGGGCGCGCTCGCTGTCGGCGATCTGACCGGTGTCGCACATGACATCAGGTTGAACGTTGCCAACGGTGATGTCCTTCGTTTTGTGCTCGACATGGGAAGCGTTCCTGAACATGATCTGATTGCCTGGATGCCGAAGATTGTTTATGAAGAAACCGATACCGGGCAGTCGGCGCCCATGGTGGTGCGCGTCCTCTGCGGGGCCACAGCCCCATTCACCGACCATTGCGGCAATGTATGGGTGGCCGATCAGCATTTTGCGGGGGGCGAGGCCGTTTCAACGGCGGAGAACATTGAAAACACGTCGCCCACACCGGAAGACCAAGCGCTCTATCAGAACGGCCGGGCGGGCAAAGACTTTTCTTATTCCATCCCCGTTCCCGCCGGGCTTTACTCCGTGCGGCTGAAGTTTGCCGAGCCCAAGCATGCCTGGATGTTTGAAAGGCCCTTTGAGTTGGACATCAACGGTCGGCAAGTGTTCGCGGATTTCGACATCGTTCAAGCCGCAAAGGCGCCAAGGCGGGCTTTGGACCGGGCATTTCACAACATTGTTCCGGACGCGGACGGCCGGGTCGTTCTGCATTTCACCGCAGGCGCGAATCCGCAGGGAAGCTCCGACGACGCGATGGTGCAGGCCATTGAGATCCTGCCCGAGCAAAGGCCGTCCATTCGGATCAATGCCGGGAGTGATGCCGAGTTCGTTGACTGGAACAGTTGCGTCTGGACCGCGGACGCCCAGTTCTCCGGCGGAACGGCAATCACATCCACATCACCCGTTGTTCACGCGTCGCCGACGCTGTATGACCAGGAGTTGTACCGCACGGCCCGATCCGGCAAGGACTTCAGCCACACGCTTGCCGCGGCTCCTGGCTTGTACACGGTGCATCTGAAGTTTGCAGAATTGTGGCTGCCAACGCCCGGTGGGCGCCCGATGGACATCACGGTGAACGGGCAACCGGCGCGCAAATCCTGGGATCCGGCGGTGGCGGCCGGTTGTGTCGGCATGGCTGCCGATGTCCGGGTTGAAAACATAACGCCAGACAACCAAAATCACATTGTGATCGGACTTCACGCAACGGGCGCCAACGACGCCATACTGCAGGCGATTGAAATCGAATAACCAACCATTATCGGAGAAAGCGCATGCGTCCCACCTGCAACGGTCTGCTTTGCGGAATGCTGTTGTCCTGTCTGCTTGCCTCCGCAGGCAGTGCCACGCCCCGCGACACGGTGAATCTCGACGGCCTTTGGAGTTTCGCCACCGACCCCGGCAATGTTGGCGAGACGGAGCAATGGTTTGAACCGGCGGCGCAGTTGCCCGCCATGCCCCTGGCGGGTTACGCGCCCGAAGCCAACGGAACCATTCGCGTGCCCGGCATCTGGGACAACCAGGGGTATGGCACGGAAACCGAGAAGGTGCGCCACAACTTTGTCGGCAAGGGCTGGTACAAACGGGATGTCGAGGTTCCGCAATCCTGGGCGGGACGCCGCGCGTTCCTGGTCATCACCGGAATCAGCCGCTACGCCAAGGTGTGGGTCGACGGCCATCTTGTGGGCGAGCATACCGGTTGTCTGTCGGTCCAAGAGTACGATGTGACGCAATTCGCCCCGCCCGGCAAGACGACAACCATTGCGATTCAAGTGGATTCCAAACAGCGCTGGGCGGTTGACGCCATGTTCGGCGCTTCCTCGCTGGCCGACTTCATGGATATCGAGTGGGGCGGAATCTGGGGGCACGTGCGGCTTGAGGCCCGGTCCGAGGCCTGGCTGGGCGACCTGTTCGTGCAGCCCGATGTGGCCCATTCCAGTTGCTCAGCCAGCGTGACGATCAACGGCAAGTCCGATTTGGGCAACGCGGTAAAGCTCGAAGTGCTCGACAAGGGCGGCGCCCGGGTGGTGGAAAGCTTGATGGACGTTGATCCGAAGGCCCGCGCCGGACAACCCATCGCCATCGGGGCGACAATCCCTGACGTGAAACTGTGGACACCGGACAGTCCCACGCTCTATACGGCGCGGCTTAGCCTTCTGAACGGCGACCAGGTCATCGACACGGTGGAAGGCCGTTTCGGAATGCGGCAATTCACGATCGACGGCCCGCACATTCTTCTGAACGGCAAGCGGATGATGCTGCGGGGGTATGGCGACGACCACATTTATCCGGAACAGATGGCCATGCCCTCCGACAAGGAACTGCACTTGGCGCGTCTCCGCACGATCAAGTCATACGGATTCAACCATGTGCGCCACCACAGCACGATCATGCCGCCCGAGTATTACGATGCGTGCGACGAGATTGGAATGATCAGCACGGCGGAGTTTCCCATATGCTACAACACCTGTCTGCCCGGCGTGGGAACGAAGTGGCAACAGCTCGTGCCTGCAGGCACCGATCCCGCCGCGGCGCTGGACACGTACCGGCGTGAGTGGACGGCCGTGGTCCGGCAATTCAGAAACCATCCCTCCATCATGTGCTGGGTCATGGGCAATGAGCTGGGCCAGTATGACACGCTGCAGAAACCGCGCGCCCTCTTCGCGGACATCGCCCGGCAGTATGATCCGCAACGGTTCTTCCTCGATTCGGACGGCGTGGCAAACAGCGTGCTCCAGGATCCGAAGAACGACCGGGACATGCTGGACTTCTACCCGATCCAGTTCGACGACCCCGGCGCGAATCCCATCGACACCCCCGGGAAGTTCGACTCGCCCCGCCCACTCAAACCCAGCCTCTCGCACGAGGCGGGCAACTATGTCACGTTCTCCCGGCCAGATCTGGTTGATCAATTCCAGCACAACATGAAGCCGTTCTGGCTGGCTGACAGCAAGGCCAAACTGGAGGCGCTGGGGTTGCTTCAGGAGGCCAACCAATGGGCTGAGAAATCCGAATGGCTCTATGCCCTGCTGCACAAGTACAACATTGAAGCCGTTCGCAAGAACCCCTTCCTGTCCGGCTACCACTGGTGGCTGTTCCAGGATTACTGGACCAGTTCGAACGGGCTGGTGGATCACTACTTCCGTCCCAAGTCGATCACAAAAGACGATGTCGTGAAGTTCAACAACGATGTCGTGCTGCTTCAGAACGGGCTGGAGCGAAGCTATCGCGGCAAGGAGCATCTCGGACTGAAACTGCTTGTGTCGAACTTTTCGCCCGGGCCATTGCAGGGCGATCTCCAATGGGAGATCAAGATCGGCGACCATTCACTGGCACAAAAGCGACAGTCGCTGACAGATCCGACGCCACAGGGTGAACTGGTCGAGGCGGGCACTGTCGATATGGATTTGCCGGAAGTTGAATCGCCGGTGAAAATGAAGATCACGCTGGAGCTGGCCGCCAATGACAGGCTCTTCTCCAACGATTGGACCTCATGGCTCTATCCTTCCGCGGTTCAGCCCGCCAACCCGCCTGTGCCGGTCTTTGCGGATGCAGTCTATTCGGAACAGTTCCCCGGCTGGAAGCTCCAACCCATTCCCGCGAAAGGCGATCTCGCCGACCGTGCGGTCTATCTGGTGAGCTGGCCGTGCGATCCACGGATCACCGACGCATTGAAACGCGGCGCCGGCGTCGTGCTGATCGACGGCTCCGACCAGCTCATGGAGTCCCGCCCCGTCACATTCAGAACAAGCTGGTGGCGGGCGGACGAGAGCAATATGAACCATACGGGAACATTCGTTTATGACCATCCGGTGACGCGCGCCATCGCGCCGGACGGCTGGTGCGACGACGGCTGGTTCCACTTGATCGAGGGCGGCACAAGATTCAACCTGGAATCGGCGCCGGCACGCCCCGAAGTTATTATCCGTGCTTTGCCGGGCGCCATGGCGGTGAAGGACTACGCCCTGCTGTTTGATGTTGGCGTGGAGAAGGGGACGCTCCTGGTCAGCGGCCTGGATCACCGGCGGGCCAAGGGCCGTCCGGAAAATGAATGGATCATTGCCCGCCTGATCGACCACGCCGCCCGATTCGAACAGCCCAAAGCGCAATGGCCGGCGTCCTTTCTCAATGTCACGTCCGTGGCCCCCGAGGGTTGCCTGTCCGGGTTCGGCCGGCTTGTTGGCAATGAGGGAGAAGACGCGTCCTGGTTCTCTTTCCGCGAAGACAGGGCCCGGGTGTTGATTTGCCGTCAAAACAAGCCGGGGAACCGGATCACGTGGGAAACCGCGCCGGTGCCGACAGACCTGCCGGGCGATCGCGTGACATTTGTCTTTGCCGGTGGCCTGGGCTTTGGCTCGGACCCGAAGACGGAGGGATTCGCCCTCGAAATCAACGGCGCGGAGACCCTCCGATTTGATTTGCCCGAACCCGCGACCTGGCAGAGCGCGGACAAGCGGGTGGAACTCCGGTTTGAGTCCCGCCGCACCGTTACGGTGGATCATGCCGGCCTGTTCCACTTGACCATGCCGCGCGACCTGCTCAAGCCCGGCGAGCCGTGTGTGCTGGGCGTTCGGTCACTGGGGACCGGCAGCCAGCGCTGGTTTGGCCTCAATCCGTATTTCTAGCATTCGCGCCGATACCGGATGCCACCGGTCTTGGGCCCGGTTCTGAAGATTGTGCCAGCGGGCGTTTACTCCGCGGGAACATTCATAGTACGGACATTCGAGGTTTCGACCTGGCGAACGTTCTGGGGACCCGACTCGTAGGTGATCGGTTCGCCCGGCGCGTCGTATTTGATCACATTCATGATCGCCGACTCGGACAGGGAACCGGCAATGAGAATGGTGTGCTCGGCCCGGCTCATGATGTTGCTTACAAAGATCCGATAGGTATCGCCCAAGGGGGTGACGCCGCCCCACTTCGGGTTGTTGTCACCGATCTTCAGCGCGGCGCGGTCGCGTTTTCCCGAGCCCGAGGTGTCGATGAGTCCATCAAAGGTCACGTCGTGGATCTTCAGCCCGCTCGCATTCAGAAAACGGACGATATGGTGGCCGCCGGCGCAATAGCCCCGGACGTTGCGCAACGTGACATAGCGGATGTCGTCTGCCCCGTCGCCCCGGTTGTTCCCAGCGCTGACCATCGTCGATATGGTGCTGCCGGCCGGGCGGTCTTCGTGCAGGATATTCGTCAGCGCCACGAGATCGTCGCCGGTGTAACCGGTGATGTTTTCAATGTCGATATCGTGGCAGCCCTGGCGCAAATCCAGTCCGTCCTGGTTGAGGATGGTCTTTGAGACGCCGTCAATCATCCTGCTGCCAGTCGAGGCGAAGTCGATGTCGCGCACGCGCCCGAAGGCGCAGCGTTCCAGCGATACCGCCCAGCAATGGGAGTCCTTGATGCGCAGGTTCTCGATGCTGAAGTGCTCCACAAACGCCAACAGGATGCCGATGTTGCGCCAGTCGCCCGTTTGGCTTTCGCCCGCCACACCGGCATCCGTGCCGTAGGACTTTTCGCCCAGCGTCTTGGCGGCGTCGCCGGTGGCCCGCGGATGATCGGCGCCCTCCAGCAGCACGCTGCCAACACCCGCAATATGGATGTCCGACATCGGCGCGATATCGGTGATGCCCACGCCGCAATTTCCGCTGCGGATGAAATTGTCGCGGCAGCGGTCCGAGAGCTTGATGTGGCAATTCTCCAGTGCCAGCGTCGTCCCGCTTTGCACCAGGATGGCCGAGTCAAGCAGCCAGACATCACGGACGCCGTCTTTTGCCCGGTTGAGTTTTGGAATGGTGACCGGTTTGCCTGTGGCGGCGGCCGCCGCGATGGCCTGGTTGATCCGCTCGCTGTCAGAGCCCTGAAAATCGTTGGGCGTAATGGCGGCGGCAGCCGTGGCCGAATCGGTCATTTGTTGTGGCGGCGGTGCTTCCTCCGCCACTGCGGAGACAGAACTTGTCAAGGCGGACATCAGAAGGGCGGTGCCAAAGACCGCACCGACAACAAGAGATTTCATTCCATCACCTCCGATTATGTTGTGCAGCAGGGTTGCATGATAATACACGCGGGTGTCCACCGCAACCCCGTTTCGTTCTGGAGATTACGGGCGGGGAGGTGCTACGATTCGACCGGAAGCCAGCGTTGGTTCGGTCTGAACCCCCATTGCTGGGAAGCATCCAATGATCCGCCGGACGCGCCGGTCCGCGCGCTTTGGCGAGGCACCATGAACAGAGAGAGGAGGCCGCATGAACCATGCAACACTGTTGGCGATGGGTTGCATCGCACTTCTTGGACAGACCGCACAGGCGGCGCCGGAGACGGGCGCGCGAAGCGGCGTGACCCTCTATGTGTCCAGCCTGGGGGACGACTCGGACGGTTCCTCGTGGACGAAGGCGTTCCACACGATTCAGGCGGCTTTGTCGGCGGTGCCCGATGACAAGGGCGGGCACCGGATCGTGCTCCGTCCGGGCACCTATGCCGAGGCCAACCTGGATCCCCCCTTCAAGGGCGCACAGGGCGCGTACAACACGCTGATGGGCGATTTTGACGGCAGCCTGGGCTCCGGGGCCAAAGGCTGGGCCGTCATCGACAGCGGGGCTCCGGAAGTGATGGTGCGGACCAACCCGAACAGCGGGGGCGGAAATCCGGGCTGGATGCTGCTGAACCAGGGAGATCCCAAGAACGAGTGGGGATTCAAGAGCATTGACTGGTGGGGGACCACGCGCTGTTCGCCTTCCGCCTCGTCCATTCATTGGGATCGGTGGGTTTTGAAGAACCTGTACACCACCGGGGCGGAAGGTTCGGGTTGGGACCTGACGGTTGACAAGGGGTCTGAATTCACCACCATCACCGAACACTGCGTCGCCATTGGCCGTTTCTCGGGGATATGCATAGGCGCGTTTGTGGGCAGGCCCAATGAACCCGTCGTTATCCGGGACTGCTTCTCGATGTGTCTGGACTGGTGGGGGGATGCCGCCGGTGTGTACATTCGCGCCGAGAATCCAAAGCCGAACGACTACCCCGACGTCGTCATAGAGAACAGCACGCTCGTGGGGCCTGACAACGCCCTCCAAGTGGGCAATCCCGGTTTTGAGGGCTATACG
>CAIXUF010001446.1 GCA_903922535.1 Candidatus Hydrogenedentota bacterium | reverse complement strand
GATGGGGTGATGGCTGCACGACTCGGCGATGAGCACGCGGTCGCCGGGGCGCAGCGACTCGATGGCGCACGCGCCAAGCGTCTGCGTCACCAGATCGCCGCGATAGCGCGCAAACAGCACGGAGAACCCCGTCATCAGGATGTCGCGCGGCACGTCCGCCGTGACCTTCAAAAAGGCTTGTGAATCGGTGACGACCAGTTTGGGCGGGCGGTTGAGCCGTGCCAGCGCGTCGCGCAGCTCGCGCTCCTTGACCACCATACAGTAGGCGTCGCCGTCGAGCAGGTCGCGGATGGACTGCACCTGCGGCAGGATGAGCCGCCCCTTGGGCGCCTCCTTGTCGATGGGCACCACGAGTACGGCCATTTCGCCGGGGCCGACAAGGTCGGCCAAGATGGCGGGGGTTTCAATGAAATCAGTGGGTGCGCTGTCGAGCAGCGCCTGTCTGAAATCGAGCACCCCCACGCCGTCGCAGGCGGCGGTGCGCACCACCGTCACGCCCTTTTCGTTAAGCGCGTCCACCAGTGCGGAGGGCGGTTCGCCCAAGTCGTACTTGTTGAATACGACCACCGCGGGCGTTTCACGCTGTTTCAATTCGGCGAGGATTTCCTCCTCGAATGCACCCCACCCGTCCGGCTCGGTGACGAGAACGCCGAGGTCAGTGCGGTCAAAGACGGTGCGCGTCTTTTCGACGCGCAGCGTGCCGAGCGCGCCCGTGTCATCGACACCGGCCGTGTCGATGAAGAGCACCGGCCCCAGCGGCAGCAGTTCCATGGGCTTTTCGACGGGGTCTGTCGTGGTGCCGGCCTGTTCCGACACGATCGACACCTGCTGGCGCGTGATGGCGTTGAGCAGGCTCGACTTGCCCACGTTGCGTCGGCCGAACAGGCCGATGTGCAGCCGCATCGATTTAGGCGTGGTCTGCATCGTTGTCCCCATGCCCGCCGGAATAGCGGAAACCGTCGGGCATGCCCAGACGGCACACCGCTTCGGCCGTGATCAGTTCGTCAAACTGCGCCGCCGTCAGCAGGCCCTTTTCGAGCACCATGTCACGCACGGTGCGCCCGGCGGCGGCCGCCTCGCGGGCGACCTTCGACGCGGCATCATAGCCCAGCACGGCCACGAGTGCGGTGGCCATCGCCGTGGACCCGTCAATGTGCGCGCGGCAGCGGGCCTCGTCGGCTTCGATGCCCTCCACGCAGTGCGCGCGCAGCAGCGTGCAGGCACGCGCGAGCAGGTCGCAACTGTGCAGCAGGCAGTCCGCGACAAGCGGGAGGAACGCGTTCAGTTCCAAATCGCCGCGCGACACCGCCTGGGCGACCACCTGGTCGTGGCCCATAACCTGTATCGCCGCCTGGGTGACCGCCTCGGGAATCACGGGGTTCACCTTGCCGGGCATGATCGACGAGCCGGCCTGGCGGCGCGGCAGTTTGATCTCGCCAAATCCCGCATCAGGCCCGGACGACAGCAGCCGCAGATCGGTGGACACTTTGACAAGCGACACGGCGCAGGCCTTGAGCATTCCCATCACCTCGACGAACACGTCCGCGTTCTGCGTGGCTTCGACAAGGTTCTCCGCGCGGGCGAAACCAATGCCGGTGATCTCGCGCAGCGCCTCTGTCACGCGGAACACGTACTGCCGCGGCGCGGCGTAGCCCGTGCCGATGGCGGTGCCGCCGAGGTTGACCACGCGCAACCGCTCCTCGCACTTGTAGATGCGCCAGCGGTCACGCGCGAAGGCCTCGGCATAGGCGCCCATTTCACGGCCAAGCGTAGTCAGCACGGCGTCCTGAAGTTCGGTGCGGCCCATCTTCACCACATGCGCGAAAGCCTGCTCCTTCGCCTGAAACGCCTCCTGAAGCGCGACGAGCGCGTCCTCCAGCGGCTTGAGCCCGCGAATCGCCGCCAGCCGCAGCGCCGTGGGATAGGTGTCATTGGTGGACTGGTGCAGGTTCACGTCGTCCAGCGGCGACACGAGGTCATACTGTCCCGGCGCCGCACCCAGCAGTTGCAGGGCGCGGTTGGCAATGACCTCGTTCACGTTCATGTTCGTGCTGGTGCCCGCGCCGCCCTGCAGCGCGTCGGTCAGGTTCCACCGGTCCAGCAGCCCGGCGGCAAGTTCCGCGCAGGCGCGGCAGATGGCCTCTGCCTTGTCAGGCGCGTCGGACCAGCAGCCCAAGTCGCGGTTGACCCCCGCGCAGGCGAGTTTCACATCGCCGTAGGCGTGAAACAGCGCCGTGTGCGGCGGACGCCCGGCCAGCGGGAAATTCTCCATGGCGCGTAGCGTGTGCACGCCGTAGAGGGCGTCACACGGCACCTCCCGGGCGCCAAGCAGGTCCTGCTCGCGCCGGGTGGGGTTCGGGCTGTTGGGGTCGTTGCTCACGTGCCGGTATCTCGTTAAGTTCCACATCCCCCTAAATCCCCCTTCAAAGGGGGACTTAAGCAGGTGCGCGTTCGAGTCTTGATTGTGTTCCACATCCCCCTAAATCTCCCTTCAAAGGGGGACTTAAGCAGGCGTGGGTTCAGGGTTTTGATGTGCTGTCACCTGGAGTTGGCGAGCCGTCTGGAAGTCCTTGAACCGCCGACCGCCGTTTCCCTCTTCCATTCCTAATTCCCAATTCCTAATTTCCCTCAGTCGTGGCCGAATTCGATCCGCTTCACCTCGACGCCGCCAATCGCGCCAAGTTTGGTCTCAAGCTCGCCGCAGCGGGCCTCGTCGCCGACCAGTTCGAGCAGGAGAACACCGCCGGTGGAGCATTTGCCGTCGCCGACCTCGTGCAGGCCCAGCCGCGTCTTGATGTGGCAGCCGTACTCGGTCAGCAACTGCTGCACGCGCACCGCGTTCTCGCCCCGGTTGTGAATGTGCACGCCAAGAATAATGTGCTTGTCCATGATCAGCCTCCTCCTCAATGGGATATGCGTCCCGCCGCCCATGCGGCCGGACTGCTCTGGATAGTTTATTGTAACAACAACGGACTGCCGCGGACTAATCCTGCCGGCCAATAACATCGTGTTGACTGTGCGCCGGACAATTTGGCATAATTTCGCCGTTGAACTGTATGCGGCTGTGCTGCAAACGGCGGGATGACACATCATCGGCCGGGTGCCGGACGGTTCAACATGGGCTTCCCCACAACCCGATAAATACTTGTTCAGCCGCCACAAGAGTCGTTCAAGTCTGGACGGGCCCCGACGGGGTGCGTCACCGGAAGTGAAGGCTGGATAATTGCCCCAGGGGCGATATCCGGCCTTTTTTGTCATATCTGGCGTCGGCGGCCGATGTCGGGCTCCGAATCGCAGGATGATGGCCAGCCAACCGGATGTTGCCGGTTACGGAGGACACGGACATGCCAAACGGAAACGGAACACCTACCACCAACCGCCTTGTGACAACCTGGGTGGACGAGATGGCGGCCCTGTGCCTGCCGGACCGGGTGGTCTGGATTGACGGCGGCGACGAGCAGCGCGACGCGCTGACCGAGCAGGCCTGCGCCACCGGCGAAATCGTCCGCCTGAACCAGGAAAAGTATCCGGGGTGCTACTACCACCGGACACACCCGCAGGACGTGGCCCGTGTCGAGGACAAGACCTTCATCTGCTGCCGCAATGAGAAGGACGCCGGGGCGACCAACAACTGGAAGGCGCCGGAGGAGGCCTACACCGAGGCGGCGAACTTCTTTCGCGCCTCGATGCGCGGGCGCACGATGTACGTGGTGCCCTTCTCCATGGGCCCCGTCGGATCCCCCTTCAGCAAGATCGGCATCGAGCTGACCGACAGCATCTATGTCGTCCTGAACATGGAAATCATGTGCCGCACCGGCAAGCCCGTCCTGGACGTGCTCGGCCAAAGCAATAATTTCACCCGCTGCCTGCACAGCAAGGCGACACTGGATCCCGAAAAGCGGCGCATCCTGCATTTCCCAGAGGACAACACCATTTGGTCGGTAAACTCCGGGTACGGCGGAAACGTGCTCCTGGGCAAGAAATGCCTCGCCCTGCGCATCGCAAGCTGGATGGCGCGCCAGGAGGGCTGGCTTGCCGAGCACATGCTCATCCTCGGCATTGAGGCGCCCAACGGGCGCACCGAATATGTCGCGGCGGCGTTCCCCAGCGCCTGCGGCAAGACCAACCTCGCCATGCTCATCCCGCCCGAGGGACTGCGCAGCAAGGGCTACCGGATCTGGACCGTGGGCGACGACATCGCCTGGATTCGCCCCGACACGGACGGCAGGCTCTGGGCCATCAACCCCGAGGCGGGCTTCTTCGGCGTGGCGCCGGGCACAAACTCCAAAACCAACCCCAACTGCATGGAGACGGTGCGCAGCAACACCATTTTCACCAACGTGGTGCTCGGCAAGGACGGCACGGTGTGGTGGGAGGAGGGTGACGGAGACCCGCCCGCGGACGCGCTCGACTGGCTGGGCCGCTCCTGGACGAAGGACACGAAGGACGCGAACGGCAAGTCCGTCGCCGGCGCGCACCCCAACAGCCGCTTCACGGCGCCCTTCAGGCAGTGCCCGAGCGCCTCGTTCCGCGTGGAACACCACCACGGCGTGCCCATTTCGGCCTTTATTTTCGGCGGCCGCCGGGAACGCCTCGCCCCGCTGGTCTACGAGTCCACCTCGTGGAACCACGGCGTCTTTGTCGGCGCGGGCATGGCCTCCGAACGCACCTCGGCCCAGTATGGCGCGCAGGGCGAAGTGCGCCGCGACCCCTTTGCCATGCTGCCCTTCTGCGGCTACAACATGGCCGACTATTTCAAGCACTGGATCACCATCGGCCGCCTGACGCCCAACGCCCCCAAAGTGTTCCATGTCAACTGGTTCCGCAAGGACAAGAACAACAAGTTCCTATGGCCGGGCTACGGCGAGAACCTGCGCGTGCTCGAATGGATACTGGAGCGGGCGCGCGGCGAGGGCAAGGCCCAGGAAACGCCCATTGGCTACGTGCCCACCCTGGACGCGCTCGACATGACCGGACTCGACCTGCCCCAGGGCGTCATGGAAGAGTTGCTCGCGGTCAATCCCGAAGACTGGAAGGCCGAGGTCAACGACGTTGAGGCGTTCTTCGACAGCCTCGGCCCGCGCATGCCCTGGGAACTGCGCAATGAGCTGGAAGCGCTCCGCCACCGGTTGAACGCCCAGTAAAGGCACATTCCCGGATCTGAAATCGACTGTTCTGACCCCGTACCGCAAGGCGCGGGGTCTTTTCTTGCGGTCCAAGAACCCCAAGATGAGGCTTCAAAACCCCAATATAAAGCTTCAAAACGCCCGTTTGAGGCCGTGGACCGCCCGGATGAAGTCCTATGAAGAACGGGATAAGCGCCTGTTTCGTAACGGGTTATGCGGCACATCACGTTGGAAGGCCGGGAGGACTGCGGAACGCGGGTATTCCCCGGTTGACGAAAAGGGCAGAGACTGCTATTGTTCACCCACCCGGAAAACGGGTCAACCTGGAGATGTTTGGAAATGACCATGGTCAAGAAATCCCTTCTGTACGCGTTGGCGGGGCTGCTCCTTTCGGCCGGACCGGCCCTGGCGGACACTTCGTTCCGTTTCGCCGAATTGGGGGACACGCGCGGTACCAACAGCACCACGGACTCGGTCAACGATGTCATCGTGACCGAAATTCGGGACCAACTGCTGACGGACAACGTGGACCTGGTCATGGTCGGCGGCGACCTGGCCTACAGCGGCACCCAGACGCAGTTGGAGCATTGGGCAACGCTGTTCATGGACCCGCTCCAGCAGGCCGGCATCAGCGTCTACCCCACCCGCGGCAACCATGATTCCGATTTGGCCGCATGGAACGCGGTATTTGCCGGCACCCGCGCACTTCCCGCCAACGGCCCCGGCGGCTCGGAGGTCACCTATTCGGTCAGTCACAAAACCGCCCTGTTCGTGGCGATGGACCGGCTCGCATCCAAGCTCGCGGTCAACCAGGCATGGCTTGACCCCGTTCTCGCGGCCAACACCCAGCCCCACATCTTTGTCATGGGCCACTACCCGGCCTATGCCGTGTATCACGCCGACTGTCTGGACGATAACCTTGCCGAGCGCAATGCCTTCTGGGACAGCATGGGAACGGCCGGATGCCGTGTCTATTTCTGCGGCCATGACCATCTGTACAACCATGCCCGCGTTCAGGACGCGGCGGGCAACTGGATTCACCAGTATCTTGCCGGAGCCGGGGGGGCGCCGTTTTACACCTGGGGCGGCACCTACGCGGACCCGTCTGTCGAACTTGTGATGAACCTCAAACAATACGGATACTGCCTGGTCGATGTGAACGGCGCCCAAGTTACGCTGACCTACAAACAGCGCAACGCGTCCGCACCCTACACCCCCTACACTGCGGCCGACACCCACACCTACATCTCCCCGCTGGCCAAAGTCACCGCCGACTTCAGCAGTAGCCCCGTCGCCGGCACCTCACCGCTAACCGTGGACTTCACAGACGCCTCCACCTCCAATGTCGAGGACATCACCGGCTGGCGGTGGGATTTCGGCGACGGAACCACCTCCACGGAGCAGGACCCGTCGCACACCTACGCCGCAGGCGGGGACTTCGCGGTCACCGTCACCGTGACCACGGCGCACATGCAGGGCGAGAAGACGAAGCCGGGCTATGTCCACGTGGACGGCGCGCCGCCGACCGGCACCGTTGTGATCAACGCCAACCGTGCCGCCACCAACAGCCCCCAGGCGACGCTGGCCCTGAACTGGGCGGCGGGCGGCGGCGGCAATGTGGTCCGCATGCGGTTCAGCGACGACGGCGCGCACTGGACCGCTTGGGAAGCGCTCGCCGCAACCCGGCCCTACACCCTTCCCGGCGGGGACGGCCACAAGACGGTGCGGGTCCAGTACCTCGACAAGGCAAACAACCGTTCTGCCGTGTTCAGCGATTATATCCGGCTCGACACCACGCCGCCCACCGGCAGCGTCGTCATCAACAGCGGCGCGGCGAGCACCCCCAGTCCGGCAGTCTCGCTGGGGCTGGCCTGGGCGGACGGGGGCAGCGGCGTGACCCGCATGCGTTTCAGCGACGACGGTGCCCATTGGACCGCATGGGAGCCGGTGGCCGCCACCCGCGCCTACACACTGCCCGCAGGGCCGGGTTACCACACCGTGCGCGTGCAATACTTGGACGGCGCGAACAACTACTCTCTGGTCTACAACGATTACATAAGGGGCTTGGCATTTACTAATATACCTGATATAATCTCTTCGTGGATTACCCGCGAGGAGGTTATGCATGAAGACGTCGACCCTTGATAAGAATGGG
>CAIXUF010001445.1 GCA_903922535.1 Candidatus Hydrogenedentota bacterium | reverse complement strand
CGCCGGAAGAACTGCTGGAAGCCATCCAGCAGGTTTTGCCCTCCTTCCGGAACCCGCATCCCAAGAAAGCGCACATCTACAAAGCGTGTATTGAACGCGGCTTGCTGCGCCGGGAAAAAGTCGCGCCCAACACCTTCTCCCGGCTGGTCAACGAACTGGAACTTCTCAAGCCCGACTCGGCGAACAAACACCGCCAGGCCTTCGCCAAGTTATTTGCCAACCAGATGTGGCAGGTGGACACCATGTTCGGCCCGTATGTCCAGGGCACGCAAACCAAACTGATCGCCTTCATCGACGATGCCTCCCGCGTCATCTGTCACGGCGAGTTCTTCTTCCAGGAGTCCACGGACACGTTCCTCTCGGCCTTTCGCGCCGCCCTCTACAAACGCGGCGTCCCGGAACAGATCTACGCCGACAACGGCGCCATCTACGCCTGCAAGGAACTCCTGCTGGTCTGTTCCCGGCTCGCCATCATCCTGTCGCATGCGCCCGTGCGCGATGGCGCCGCCAAGGGCAAGATCGAGCGGTTCTTCCGCACGGTGCGGGAGAGTTTTCTGGAGCGCAATCTCGACCTCTCCAGCCTGGAGGCTCTGAACAAGGTTTTCATCGCCTGGGTCGAGGACGAATACAACAGCCAGGTTCATTCCACCCTGCAGATGCGCCCCATCGACCGTTTCGGCCTGGACTTGAAACGCATCCGGTTTCTGCCGGTCTGCGAGGCCAACGACGAAATCTTCTTCATCGAAGAGGAACGTCTGGTTCGGGCGGACAACACCTTTTCGCTCAAGAACATCCGATTCGAACCGCCCGCCGAACTTCACGGCCGGCAAATCCGGGTCCGCTTCGACCGGAAGAACTTCGGCGCAAACAAGGTTGTCGTCTACTACAAAGACCAGCGCATCGGCCCGGCCCGGCCGGTGGACTTCGCCGCCAATGACCGCTTTCCCGTTTTGCCAACCCAGATCAACGCATAGCCCAAAGGAAATTCCGCCATGATCCGATCCTATTTCGGCCTCAGTAAAAACCCGTTTGCCAGCGAGAACCTGACGCTCCTGCCGCACCAGCAGGACATCTTCGACACTCTCCGCGTGCACTGCCAGCAGGGCGGCTTGTGCCTCGTGCTCGGCGAACCCGGAACCGGCAAGACGGTCTTGAAGGAAACGCTGAAAACCGTGGACCCCAAACGGCTGATCACGCCCACTGTCTCGCGCACGCTGCACACGTACTTCAACACCATCAAGATCCTCTCCGCCGCCTTCCAGGTCGATTTTGAGGGGTGCGCCTTCCGTTGCGAGAAACGGCTCATCGAGGAGGCGTTCCGGCTGAATCATCTCGGCAAGATGATCGTCCCCATCATTGACGACGCCCACCTCATGGACGTCGACTGCCTGCGCAAACTGCGGCTGTTGTTCGAGGATTTTCCCAAGAACCACAACCTCATCCTCATCGGCCAGCCAACCCTGTTGACCACCCTCGGCCTGGCCGGCAACGCGGATATCAAAAGCCGCATCACCTATTCGGTCGTCATGCCCAAAATCGCGCCGGACGACATGGAAGCATGGCTACTCGCCGAGTTGGACAAGGCGGGACTCGGGCACAACACCTTCACGCTGGAAGCGCTCGCACTGATTGTGCGCTCCGCCGAGGGCGTCATCCGCAAAGCCCGGAATCTCGCCATCGGCTGTCTGCTCGAAGCCGTCAAGCAACAGACCAAAATCGTGGACCTCAAGCAAGTCAACCATGTGCTGATTCAACCCCACTGGAGGAGTCACAATGACCTGGACCAAATCGGCTATACGCGCAGCTCGCCAGGCTGATCTCGCCCCTATTCTGACCAGCCGTGGGTATCGGCTCCACCCCCTGAAAAACGACAATTTCGGCATCGTGTCGGACGCGGAACATCCAGCCGCGCTGGCCGGCCTCGTCGTAAAACGCAATTTCTGGACTTGGCCCGATCACGAGATGGCGGGTAACACCATCGATTTTCTGGTGCAGGTCGAGAGGTTGACTTTCCATCAGGCCATGGAAGTCATAACCGGGACAATACTATGACGCCACGGAGCGGAATTTACGGGAATATCGTGGCAACGTGCCCAAATTCCTTCGATGGGAGTTCGGCAAAAATTACGGCGCCAATTCGGCACTCAACAGGAACACATCGAATGTCTAAAGTCTAACTACGACCCCTGTTCGTTCCCCTAGCGGTTCGCATCGCATCTACTGCCTGCATCGTGCCCGACAACCAACAAGAAACAAGCCCGATCCCAATATAGCCCGCATCATTCTTATCGCTGGCAAACTTGCCTGAATCAGAATTTGGATCAACATCATGCCATGTAGAATCGTCGTTCCATGTATGGCCAGGCAGGAAAGATCCGTGGTACGCACCTATGGCAATTCTGCAATAGGGCGTGCCGGTTAGTCCAATTGCGTCAATGTGATCAAGAGGCGTGTTGCATACAAAGTTGTATAGATCTGCCGAAATGCGATTGAGAGACTCAGGTGAAGTTGTTCTAAAGCGTTTCGCATCACGCCTTGAAATAGAAAATCCTCGTTCCCCTATAGGATCCCGGCTCGTCCATCTTCCCAGCGGCGGCTCATAGAACCTGTGGCCGTAGCAGAGCGCACCCGACACAGACGCCGTAGACGTGTCGAAGGTTTCTTGGTGCAGGGCAACGGGTTGCGGGGTCGGAAACCGGGCGCGAGCAGGCGAATGCCCGGAAAAATCCCAGACGCGGTTTTTTCGGGGACCCGTCTCCGCCGTGCATGCAAGCATGCCCGGGCTACGACGTGGCTTCGCGTGACGGGGTGACGCGGTCCGGCGGTGGCGCCTGTGGAGGCGCGTGCGGGGCTGGGGAGCCCGATCTACCTGATCTGTTACGCTAAATCCCATGTCCGTCCATCCTCGTCGCCTACCGGCCATCCTGACGCGCCGGGAAGCTACTCGTCCGCCTGTTACCGTCCGCCACCTTCACCGCTCGCGGCGTCAATGTCTTGTGTCAAAATACGTCCCTGGTTGCCTTTGAGTGGCCCCTCGCGTCCGTTTAAAACGCTATTCTCTATTCTAAGGTCCGACCCCTTGGGAACACGACGTTGCCGCCGACTACGCAACACT
>CAIXUF010001444.1 GCA_903922535.1 Candidatus Hydrogenedentota bacterium | reverse complement strand
TGAAGGGTTGTGGAATCAGGAACACCGGTTTGTCCAGGAACAGGCGGGTCACGGCCGGAAAACCCACCTGGAGCATGCCGAACGCCGCGCCCATCGTCACGCCCAGTGAAAACTGCCGCCAGCGCGGACTGCCGGTTTTCTTAAATTCTTTCTTCTTCAGCCCGGCAGATTCCTCCGCCTGCCCATCCGGCGCCCGAATAGCTGGCCCCGTGGGAGTGGTCTCAGTTTTCTGGTCCATCTCCGCCATCGCTGTCGCCCCTTGCGCCGCGATGGGCGCCAGCGGAAACGGCAGGTTCTCCACGTCGGAGGCAATCCGGAAGAAGACGTAGCCCAGCGTATAGCGCTGCAGAAAGCCGGTGAAAGTTGTGAACGCAATCAGGGCGATCGGCATCAGCCAATCCTTGTGGAAGAAATTACGCTCCACGATGGCCGCGCTTTCCGGTGGCGGCACGAACCATCTGGGGAACGCGTGCAACATGCCCGCATCGCGGGCGGCATCGCACGTGACCAGAAAGGCGCGATAGACCGCATACCCGAACGGCCCGCCCGGAAATAGGGCGTTGGCCGCGACCATGATGGTGGCCGCATGCAGCAGCACCACCAACTCCTGGCGGGACATGGCCTTCATGGCGCGCTTGGCTATCTGGGCGAACAGGATCACTGTCACCCACGTGCCCGCCGCGCCCATGCTTCCGCCGGTCATGAGCGAGAGGTAGATCGATCCGGGCATCATCACCAGGCCGCAAAACAGGATGCCGGCCACCGTCGACCACCCGAACCCGTCCTTGAACTCGGCAGGCACGTCGAGCAGATTGCGGTATTGCTCCAGCTCCGGGTCGCTTGTCTTCCTGCTCATGTGACCCTGGGAAATGCTCCCATGGCTCCTTTCGCTTCGGCGAACATCGCCGTCCGCTCGCCGGGTTCGACAGCTCGCCAATGGAGAAAGTGTTCACGCACCCGGCCCACGAAAAACCGGTTGAGCCGTTTCCAGTTTTCGAGTGTGCCGGAACGGCGCAGCAGGGTGATTTCAGCGACATATTCGCCGGTTTCGGCATCCCGGGGCAACGCGATGATCAGAAGCTGCGACACGCCGAGGTCAAATGGTTTCAGCCACACCGGAACCGTGAGCGTGGGAATGTAACCTTCACTATCCAGGGGATCGGTCCGCGGCGCGATACCCAAATTGGTATTCCCGGTGTAAAACGGTCCCGAACTACCCTCGCCGTGATCGACGAAGTAGCGCTGAAAAAAGGCCAGCACCGCAATGCGATCGTGCCAGTCGAAGGTAAACGGAAGGCGGAAATGAAGCCGGTCGCCCTCCGGTTCCGGCAGCCGCCAGCCAAGGTCCTCGCTGGGTGCGGCGATGCTCATGGCAGTACGGGCCGGAAACCAGGTGGAAATGAACACCGATGCCGCAATCGTCAGGGAGGCGTAGATCGTGCCCAGGGAAGTAAACGTCATGTTCAGGCCGCCGGTGAGGCGCAGCGCGGTCAGGAGCCGGCCGGTGCTCTGGCTGACGATATAATCCAGCACAGAGCCCACGACGGCGTAGACGAACGCCTCGTCAAAAAACATGTAGAAGATATGGCGCGGAGCGATACCGACCGCATTGTACACGAAGATTTCCTCCTTACGCTCATAGACCGAGGCGCGGATCGTGTTGAGCACGGTCAGCGCCGCGATGATCAGGGGAATCAGCATATCCACCATCCCCACGAAGCTGCTCTCCCGGGCGCGCTTGCCCAGGAAAGCCTGGCCGTCGAGACCAAAATAAGTCCGGCGTCCGCTTTGTTCCATGAACTGCCCGATTTCC
>CAIXUF010001443.1 GCA_903922535.1 Candidatus Hydrogenedentota bacterium | reverse complement strand
GGGGACACCATCCTTGTCATGGACGCTGACCTGAGCCATCCGCCGGAAAAGATACCCGAGATGCTTGCCGTGCTCGACGGCGGCGCGGACTTCGTCATCGGTTCGCGCTATGTGCCCGGCGCCTCGACCGCCGAGGACTGGGGCGTGGTGCGCTGGATTAACAGCCGCATCGCCACGCTGCTGGCGCGTCCTTTCACCCGCGCCAGCGACCCCATGAGCGGCTTTTTCGCGTTCCGCCGCGCCCTGCTGGACTCGGCGGCCCCGTTCAACGCCGTGGGCTACAAGATCGGCCTGGAGGTGCTCGTGAAGGCGGGCTGCCGCCGTTGCGCCGAGGTGCCCATCCATTTTGCCCAGCGCCACCGCGGCGAGAGCAAACTGTCGCTGCGCGAACAGTTGCTCTACCTGCGCCACCTGCGCCGGCTGGCCATGTTCAAATACGGCCACTGGGTCCATTTCTCCCAGTTTGCCGTGGTGGGTTTTCTCGGCACCTTCGTCAACCTCGCCGTGCTCACCGTGTTCGACGAGTTGGGACTGTCCCTGAAGATCAGCGCCGCCGTGGCCATCTTTGTCGCCATGGTCTTCAACTTCTTCCTGAACCGGCATTTCACCTTCAGCGACGCCCAGCCCGGCCACGTGTGGACACAGTTGGCCACCTTTATCGCTGCCTGTTCCGTGGGCGCCGCGGTGAACTATGCCGTGGTGTTGTCCGCCGCCTGGATGTGGCCCCTTTTCAGCGAACACCCCCAGTTTGCCGCCGTGCTGGGCATCATGGCGGGGCTCATGTTCAACTACGTGGCAAGCAGGCACCTCGTTTTCAAGAAGTGAGGCGGATTGTCCCGCTGCCTTCCTCAGATCAGGCAAAACAGGCGCGGCCGGGGGGCTCCCTGCTACAATAGCCCGCCAATCCAAGGAGTCCTGCCATGCCGATTCGCCTCGCCGTGCTGCTGTCCGGAAGCGGCACCACGCTGCAAAACATCATCGACCGTATCGACCGCGGCGAACTGGACGCGACTGTTTCGGGCGTTGTTTCCTCGCGGGCCGGAGTCTTCGGTCTTGAACGCGCGAAACAGCACGGCATACCCACCGCCGAGGTGGTTCGCCGCGAATTCCCGGGCCATGAGGCGTTCAACGCGGCGCTGTGGACGGTGATCCGGGGGTTCTCGCCCGACCTCGTCGTGCTCGCGGGCTTCATGTCGCTTATCGATGTGCCGGCGGACTACCCGAACCGTATCATCAATGTGCACCCCGCGCTCATTCCTGCCTTTTGCGGACACGGCATGTACGGCCACCACGTGCACGAGGCGGTGATCAACTACGGCGCGAAGGTCAGCGGGGCCACGGTGCATTTCGTGGACACCGAATACGATCACGGTCCCATCATCCTGCAGGGCACGGTGCCCGTGCTTGACGGCGACACGCCGGACACGCTGGCGGAGCGCGTGCAGGCGCTGGAGCGCGAACTGTACCCCCGGGCGATTCAGTTGTTTGCCGAAGGACGCCTGCGCGTGGCGGGACGGCGCGTGTTTGTTCAATGAATTGGGCTCGGCCCGGGTTTTGTCGGGCGTGCTCATGAATCGGCGCGTTGTGAGCTTGACTAGGACGGGGAAATTATATCAGGCTGCGGACAGTGGTTCTTGAAGATCGGATGCTCAGAATGAAGACAGACCGCCCCGGAACCGAGAGAATGTTTAAAGAAGTTCAGGCATTCCTTGAGTCATGCAATCTCCGCGACGTTCAACTGAATTATGAAACCACTCTAAGAACCAACCCCATTTTGGAAATCGAAGTGGGTTTCCATGCCCCGGAAGAAAACTACTACGATTGTATCGAGTTTTGGCTGGAAGAGGGTGCCAATCACGAGGACGTGTTCAAATGGTATGTGGGAGAGGTACGGCAGATCATTGATAGACGGAAGCGCGAAATGTTAGGTGGATGAACAAGCGTCTATCCGACCACCGAAGGACTATATGTACGGGGCGGGTAGGCGATGAGGAGACTGCCATGAACCGGCGGGAATTCATACGGGGGCTTGCATTGAGCGCCGGAGCCATTGCGGCGAAGTCCGCGTCTGGGGTGCCTTCTGGCGCGAAGTCCGCACCGCAGTCCTTCTGCTTCTGCGTGGCCACCGACCCGCACTGCTCCGAGGGTCCGGCCAAAGGACTGGGGGCGCTTGGCACGGGCGTGGACAAGTTCCTGCGGGCGCTGCGCATGATGGAGGCACTGGAGGGGGACGACCGGCCCGACTTTGTTCTGGTCACCGGCGACATTCACCCCAAGGCGGTCGAAGGACGGTTGGACGGCATCAAGATTCCAATTCATGCGGTTCCGGGTAATCATGAGTCGGACCCGGAAGCGCGCAAGGCATTGCGCGCGCTGTTCCCGGGCGATTTTCACCTTGACGGCAAGCCCTCCGACTACTACAGCTTCACCCACAAGGGCGCGCGGTTCATTGGCGTCTGCGACGCGGGCAAGGGCGGCGAGCACATTGGACAGTTCTGTTCGGAGAACATTGAACCCTCGGGCCAGTGTGAATGGCTGGAAAGGGAATTTGCCGCGCCGGAGCCGCGCAAGTTTGTCTTTGCCCACATCCCGCCCGAGCGGCACGGCGAAGACCGTGATATGCACATGAGCCGCAACGACTCGCGCTGGTTCAATCAGCTCGTGCGTGAACAGAAACCGACGGCGCTGTTCTTCGGCCACCTGCACCAGCCCACGGAGGAATACCTGGAGGGCGAGAGCCGTGTGTTTGTCGTACGGTCCTGCGGCTGGAATTTTGACCGGAAACCGACAGGTTTCCTGCACGTGAAAGTGACGGAGAAGGGCATCGAGACGCGGGAAATTGAGACCGGACAGTACGCGTGAGTCCGTGTGCCACCATACCCCAAACCACGGCCTGTCTTAAGTCCCCCTTCGAAGGGGGATTTAGGGGGATGTTGGCGGGCGAAGAAAGGCCGGTGCTGCAAGATTATTTACGCGTGGCACCATGGGGTCCCGTTCAGTACCGCGCATCGATCAGCGCATCCACAGCGTCCGGCCCCATCACGATCAATCCCGAATCAAGCGTGTTGCGGCGCAGTTCCGGGTCGGCCGTGATCAGGAGGGCGGATTCGGTTCTCGCGCTGGATGCACATACCAGCGTCGTTTCGGGATCGCCCAGCAGGCCATGCAGACCGCACGCTTTCAGGCGTTTCTTCATGGCGGCGCGATATCCCGTAAACGCCATGACCGGGAGTCCCTGATTGCGGCATTGCATGATGAACGCGACCACCCACGGGTTGGGTTTGCCGTCGGACAGGAACAGGGCGCTGTCCACGTCGACAACCACCCGGTCGGGGGAGAGAGCGGGCGCATAGCAGCAGTCCAGTGCTCGGTCCATGCGCACGTCGCCTTTCCGGGGGGTGATGTCCACGTCCCGGTCCAGCGCGTCGAGTGCGGCCAGCAGCGGCAGGTTGACGCCCAGCGCGCGGTGCAGTCCCATCGACCCGCCCACGCGTGCGGCCGCTTCGAGCAGTGCCGGCGCGCCGGAGGCGTCCTCGCGGGCCTGGAAATACCACGCCCCGCGCATGGGCAGCGCAGTGTGCAGCGCGTTGGCCATGGCGTCGAGTTCGGGACAGTGCACCAGGCGCGTGTCCGTGCTGATGCCGCCGCCGATCCGCAGCCGCTCCCGGGCGCCGACATAGCGGAGCACCCCGTGGCGGTCGGTGAAACAGTCCACCGTGTATTCGCGGCCTGGCAGATACTCCAGCACCAGCAGGGAGGCGTCGCGCCGGAGGAAGAAGTCCAGTTCGTCGCGGTTTTGCACGAGTGCCGTGCCGCGCGAAGCCTGGTTGCGGTCCGGCTTTAGGAACAGCGGGAAGGGCAGGGCGTCCGAGGCGGCATCAATCATCTGCGGCACATGTACCCGCGCCGCCAGCGCGGCATAGCTGTCACGCTTGCTCCGGCACAGGGCGCAGGTCTCCGCCGCGGGCGCGACCAATGGCGCGGCCATTTCGGCCCGGCGGCGCGACAGGGTTACCGTGGCGTCGTCATGCGCCGGAAATACCAGCCCAATGCCCTCTTCAGCAATGACCGCGTTGAGTTTGTCCATGAATCCGGGCTCATTCACAAAGGGCAGGTCTTCGCGGTAGCGCCGGTAGACATAGGGCCCATGGTTTGACACGGCGCTGGAGGCGCCGACCAGTTCAAACTCGGGCGCGAAACGCAGCGACCGCGCCACTTCAAGGCCGATTTCGGTGCCGCAGGGGAATACCAGCACAGGGACGCGTTTGGGCTTGCTCATGCTTGTGCCGCCTGGTGGAGTTCGACAATGATTTCGCCGATGGCCCGGGCCTCCGCAGTGCCCAGTTCACCGTAGACGGGCAGGCACAACACCTGCAATGCGGCGCGCTCGGCCACAGGCAGGTTTGCCGGGTCGGCGGACGGATGGCAGCGATCCCACTCGTAGTGGGAGGTCAGCGGATAGAAGTACTTGCGCGCGATGACATTGAACAGGCGCAGCGCGGCATAGAGTTCGTCGCGGTCCAGACCGAACAGGTCCGCATCGACCCGTATGGGGAAATAGGAATGGTTCAGTGTGACGTTTCGCGGTTGCGGCGGCAGCGTGAGTCCGGGCACACCGTCCAGCACGCTGCGGTAGGCCGCAGTGACCTTG
>CAIXUF010001442.1 GCA_903922535.1 Candidatus Hydrogenedentota bacterium | reverse complement strand
TGATTGTCAGGCCGTTGCCGCTGCCCTGCAAGTAACCAATCCCCACCGCGCCGGCATTGGTAACCACGCCACCGTTGTCGATGGTTGCCCAACAGTTGCTGAAGGGGCCTTTGGCCCCGGTGCCACCACCAACGCCAAGGCCCGCGTTCGCGAGATTCACTGTGGCTTTGGCACCGCTGGCATTGGTGCCACCCACGAAGACCGTGTTGTAGTTGTAATTAGCCTCGTATGCCGTGCTCCCCCCAACGACCAACATGCCGTTGTTGGCGAGGTATCCGCCGTTGACGATTCGCAGAGTGTTGTTGCTGCCCTTGTACCCGATATCGAACTCGCCGCCGCCGGCGAGCGTCGAATTGTCCACCACCACCGAGTTGCCATAACAGGCATTGCCGACATAGACGCGGTTGTTGGCGAAGATGGCGCCTCCATTGGTGACGGTCAGACTATGCCCGTAATTGGCGCCTGAACCCACGTTCAGATTGTTGACGTTGGTGAGGGTCGCGTTGTTAACCGCGAACGCGTTCGAAATGCCGGCGGAGCCGACGGTCATGTCTTTGGCGTTCAGGTTCCAGACACCGCCCTGTCCCGGCGCGCTGAGACTGCTCACCTGCCCGGTGCAATTCAGGGCGATGGCGACCGTCGTGAACAACTGGCCACCCGCGTCGAGGTTGATCAGGCCGTTCGTGCCGGTCCACGCGAACGTGGTGATGCCGGTCACGACGCCGCCGTTGTCGATCTGCAACCGGCCGCCGCTGGCGAGACTGTTTGTGGTGACGGTGAGCGTCGCGTTGGTGACGAGCAACCACGCCTGGCCCAGCGCATTGCTGATTTGGAGCGTGGCGAGGCCGTTGGCGGGCGTGGCGTTGAGAACGACGGTGTACGCTCCGCTCGCACTGTTGGTCAGGTAGGCAGCGTCACCGCCCCCGGCGCCCGGCGTGTTGGTGGAGGGCTTCCAGTTGCCAGCGGTGTTCCAGTACTCCGTAGACGCAGTCGTGTTGGTCCAGGTGTATGAACCACCGGCCCGTACCCCCGGCACGGCGGCAAACGCCGTCAGCAGCACAAGGGCGATTCGAATGCTGGAAGCCATGGTCCATCGACTCTGTTCCATGAGTGCCCTCCCTTTCCCGGATGGCGAACAGGATGCCGCCTGCAAGTTCCACCCCCTGACCGCCTGCCATCTATATTACCCTATTTGCGAACGGACTTGCCAAGTGTACACAAGCGGCACACAATGCTGTCATGACTTCCGGACGAAAACCACTTCGCCGCATCTTGCCGCCGCTGGAAACGGCATGGCCCCATGCACAACGGTTCGCCGCGGATCAGGAGGTGTCGCAGACCCTGTATGAGGCGTTGCGGCGGCTGGCGCGCCGTGCCCGCCGCGCGCAATCGCATCCGTTCTACCCCTTGCGAACGGTTGCCACGCACTTCGATGTCGCCATCACCACCGTGGCAAAGGTGTACCGGCGCCTGGAGCGTGACGGACTCCTGACCTGCGTTCGGAGTTCGGGCACGTTCGTGGCGCCTCGCCGGCAGCGGACTCGGGCGCCCGTGCGCGCCGTGGTCAGTTTGCCGGTCTGGTTGCCGGGTTTCCTTCAATTCCGCGACTGGCGCCGGTTCGTGGGGTTGATGGAAATGGAACTGCGGCGGTGCCAGAT
>CAIXUF010001441.1 GCA_903922535.1 Candidatus Hydrogenedentota bacterium | reverse complement strand
GCTTCAACAATCTCAGCATTCTCGTGTTCGACGAGGCGGACCGCATGCTCGACATGGGCTTCCTGCCGGACATCCGCCGCATCCTGTCCAAACTGCCCAAAGAGCGCCAGACGCTCATGTTCTCGGCCACCTTTGCCAATGAACTGCGCACCCTGTGCGCGGACATGATGCACGAGCCGGACCGGGTGGGTGCGGGACCGGCCGCGCGGCCCGTGGACGCGGTGCGCCAGGTGGTCTATCCCGTGCGCCAGGACGAAAAGTCCAAGCTGCTGCTCCAGATTCTCCGCGAAAGCCAGGTGGACTCGGCCCTCGTGTTCATGCGCACCAAGCACCGCACCGACCGTCTTGGCCGCATGCTCAAGGAGGCCGGCTTCAACGCCACGTTCATCCACGGCGACCTGTCGCAGGCGCACCGGCAGCGGGCGCTCGACGGGTTCCGCTCGGGCCGGGCGAACATCCTGGTCGCCACGGACGTGGCCGCGCGCGGGCTCGACGTGGACGGCATCTCGCACGTCATCAACTACGACATTCCGCAGACTGCGGACGATTACATCCACCGCATCGGGCGCACCGCCCGCGCACAGCGCGAGGGCGACGCGATCACCTTTGTCTGCCCGAACGAGCATTCCGCCCTGGGCGCCATTGAAAAGGCGCTGGGACAGAACCTGCCCCGCAAGGACTACGAGGGCGCGCCGGTAATCATCAGTGTGTACCACGCGCCCGGAACGAAGGGCGCCACCGCCGGAGGCGCGGCCGGCGCACGCCGCATGCGCGGCCGGAGCCTGCTCCGCCGCAGATAGCCATCCCCTGAAAAACGGACAAGAATTCCGTCCCGCACCCTTCCCGGTGCGGGACGTTTTTTTATTGTCGGGGGTCAACGCCGCCTGGGGACTGCCACCATTTCCACACACAAGCCCGATGTCAGCGGCAAGAACGAAAACAGGAAATGGTGGCAGTCCCCAGGCAGGCTTTATTGCGGCGGGGCCAAGGTGATTGGCCCAAGATCGCCGGACTCTCCGGGGAGCAGGGTGACATTTTCCGCGCGCAGACGGCCGGAGGGGCACTCCATCTGCACGGCAAACATGCCGGGCGGCACCCGGTCGAAGGCGACCGCGCCGTTGTTGTCCGTGACCGCCTCGGAGGGCCACCAGGGTCCGCGCTTGGGGTGGAACATCATCAGGCGCACCGTTTCGTTCGCGGCGGGGACGCCGTCGGGACGCAGCAGCAAAGCGTGCAGCGATGCGGCCCTGGCCATGGCGATGGTCCCCTCGGTGGCGGAATCTTCCTCGCTCGGAACCACGTCGTAATAGTTGTTGGGGAAATATGCCAGCGTCTGGTCCCACACGCGCAGACAGACCTTGCGGTCACCTGGGAACACAAAGGTGCTCACACCCGACAGGTCCGTCGGTTCCCCGTGCGCCAAGGGCTCGTCAAAGGCATTCGGCTCCAGCGTGATGATGGGGATCATCCCCGGCAGCGGCTTGGCATCGGACAGCGAGACGGCGGTGAGTTTCGCGGTAACGGTGGGGGAGTGTTTCTCCGCCGGAGGCGGCGCCGCAGTGGATGCCTGCGGCGGTGCGACGGGCGCTGCCTCCGGGATCGGCACGGGCGATGGGGGCGCAGGTGCGGGTCTGACGGGCTTTGTTACGGCCAGGTATGCGCACATCACCAGCGCCATCAACCCCATGGCCAGCACGGCGCGCAACACCCTCTCACGCGTGTTCATTTGGCGGCGCCCGTGTCGTCCGTGTCGGTCCTGAACTGGGTGTCGTGCAGGCGCTGGTAAATGCCGCCGCGGACGATGAGTTCCTCGTGCGTTCCCTCTTCGGCGACGCGTCCGCCGTCCATAACGACAATGCGGTCCGCGCGGCGGATCGTCGACAGTCGGTGCGCGATAACGATGGTCGTGCGGCCCGCGACAAAGTGGTCCAGCGCGTCCTGGATCAGCCGCTCGCTTTCGGAGTCAAGGCTTGAGGTCGCCTCGTCGAGGATGAGGATGGACGGGTCCTTGATGATGGCGCGCGCAATGGCCAGCCGCTGGCGCTGCCCGCCCGAAAGGTTGCCGCCCGAATCGCTGAGCATGCTGTCGTAGCCCTGGGGCAGCGTGTCCACAAAGCCGTCGGCGTTTGCCGCGCGCGCCGCCCCGCGCACGCGCTCGTCGGTGTACTGCGTCCGGCCGAAGGCGATGTTCGCGCGCACCGACTCGGCGAACAGGACGGTGTCTTGCGTCACGATGCTCATTTGCTCGCGCAGGCTGTGGAAGGTGGCGTTGCGGATGTCCACCCCGTCGATGGTGATCCGGCCCGCGCTCACGTCGTAGAAGCGCGGCACCAGCTTGGCCATGGTGCTCTTGCCCGCGCCGCTGGAACCCACCAGCGCGACCATCTGCCCCTTCTTGATCTCCAGCGACACGTCACGGATCACCGTGTCGTTGCCGTTGTAGGAGAAGGACACGTTCTCAAAGCGGATCGCGTCGCGCAGCGGCGCGAGATCCACCGCATCGGCCACCTCGACAATGTCGGGCTTGATGTCGACCATCTCAAAGCAGCGCTCGGCGCTGGCCACACTGGTCTGCACCAGGTTGTTCACGTCGGACATCTTGCGAATGGGGTCAAGCATCATCGCCAGCGCAAAATACAGTTTGGCGAGGCCGCCCGCGTCGAGCAGGCCCGCCTCCACGCGGCGGCCGCTGAACAGCACAAAACCCACCACGCCCAGCACCAGCAGGACCTCGGTGGTCGGGCCCGTGGCCGCCTGCAGGCGCCCCATTTTGTAGAGGAACTGGCGCAGCTTGTCGATCTCGGCGCGCACGCGGCCGATCTCGTACTGTTCCATGTTGTAGCCCTTGATGATCGCGATGCCGCGCACGGTCTCGTTGACCACGGTCGTCATGGAGGCGATCTTCTGCAGCGAGCGGCGCACGCTCTTGCGCATCTTCTTGCCGATGAACACCAGCGCGTAGAGCACCACGGGAAGCACGCACACACCCACAATCGTCAACTGCCAGTCCACGCTGACCGCCACCGCCAGGAGCACAAAAACCTTGGCGGGCTCCCGCATCATTTTGATGAACATGCCCTCAAGCCCGCGGTTCACCATGAACATGTCGTTGTTGAACCGCGCCAGGATTTCGCCCGACGGGCGCGACTCGAAAAAGCCCATTGACTGCCGCATCAGGTTTTCGTACATGTCCTTGCCCACGTCGGTCGTGACGCGCGCGCCGACCGTGGCCGCCAGGTATTCCTGGAAGAACCGGGCCACATTCACAAGCAGTGCCAACAGCATTACCAACAGGCAGAAGTTCATGAGCGCGTGCATGCGGTCCACCCGCATGGCGGCCACCAGCGCGCGAAATTTGCTGTCGAGCCCGGACGGCGCCCAGCCCACATAGCCGCGCAGGCTGTCCGAGTATTCCTGGATGTCCCGGCACATCTTCTCCGCCGGATCCTCCTTGAGAAGAGACCTGCCATGCGCGTCCACCGGGGGCGCCGCGAGTTCCGCGGCGGTGGGCGGCGTGTAGAAAGTCAGTTTGATGACCGCGCCCACGGTCACCAGCATCGCGCCGAAAGAGACGGCGATCACGAGCGCCAGCGCCATCGACGTGATGAGCCGGGTCTTGTAGCGCCAGGCATAGCCCAGCAACCGCTTGTACACCACCCATGCCGAGCCTTTGGGTTGGTGCATGGCGGAGGAAGACAGGTTGCCGCCGCTGATGCCGAGCATGATTAATCCTCAGAAAACCCTTGAAAATACGCGGGTTAGACCGTCAGAATGGTAGCACAGCAGTGCCGGATCGGTCAAAGAAACGGCGAATTCAGGCCTTGTTATCGGCCACGAGCAAGTTCTTTCCCATTCCTCCCATACTTCCCATAATTCCCACGGCCACCTACCGCTTGCTCTGCACCTCAAAGGTATCTATCACGCTGCCGTCCGTGCGCAGGGCGCGCACGGACATCGTCTTTCCCTTCACGTCCACGGCGCAGAAATGCCAGACCGTCTCCGTCTTCACCGTTTCCGGCCCCGGCACGGGCTTGGCCCACAGCAGCACGCCGCCGCCGCCGGTGATGACGTGCTCAAAGGTCGGCAGATGGTGGTGCTCATACGAGTGGACATGGCCGGCAAAGACGATGTCCACGCCTTTTGCGGCGAACAACGGTTCAAGCTGCCCGCGCCGCCCGGGGTCGTTGTACCGCTCGCGCGGATCATGGGTCAGCAGCGGCTTGTGCATCGTGACGACGGTGAACCGCGTGTCCGCCGGCTTGTTGTCCAGCGCCTGTTCCATCCAGGAGAACTGCGGACTGCCCAGTTCGAGATTATCCTCCGTGGACAGCATGATAAAGTGCACGCCCGCATAGTCGAATGCGCGCCAATGTTCAGGGTGTCCGTAATCGAAATATTCGGCAAATGGCTCCGGATCGCCGCCCGACTCGTGGTTGCCCAGGCTCACCTCGTAGGGCCGAGAGGCGGCCAGCGGCGTGATATCGCGCAGGAAGGTGGCCCACTGCCAGCCGTGACCCCTGCCGGGACGCTCCACAATATCGCCCGAATTGATCACAAACCGGAAATGCCCGCTTGCGTCCTCATGCAGGATCTCCCGCACCACGGAACTGTGCCAGGAGAATCCGCCCGCGTGCCGGTTGTCGCCGTAGACCGCAAAGGAGAAGTCCTCCGGCGCGGCCGGGGCGGTCTGGAAGGGATGCTCCTGCTTTCCCAGCGCCGGGATGCGGTAACGGTATTTCATGCCCGGCTGCAAGGCCGAGAGCTTGAGCTTGGGATAGTTCGTGGCGCCGCTGTCCGTGGCCTTCCACTCAGAGGAACCCTCCGCCGCATATTCAACCCGGGCCGGCATGCGTTGTTCGGAGGTCCAGCAGACGGTCACCGTCGTTTTCGGGTCATCGGACCACACGAGATAGGGACCACCGTCGCGCGGCGTTTCGTAATAGTGCCGCCAGGCGGCGGGACCGCCAAACGCCAGCCCGATCACGATGGCGTACATCACCACCACAGCCAGCCGCGCCTTCCCCGTCTTCGCCCGCACCAGCATCAGCACCAGGCTCGCCGGGATGACGCCCAAGCCACCCAGTGCCAAAAACGGCAGCAGGAAGTAGAAGGGGTGATTGATGTGGTGGTGCATGTACACCCCCAGTGCCACGCCGGCAATCAGCCAAGCGGCACCCCAAAGCATCGCGAGCACGGAAAGAAGTTTCTTCAACGGTTAACCCTCCGGGAGAGTGGAGTTGACGGCATTCCGTTTCATTCGGAACCGGGGCAATACTTCCAGATTCAAGGATATATGTACCTGCAACACAACCGCAAAGAAATGTCTTCCCCGGCAGGCGCCGCGGGCACGAAACGGCGGTCAAGCGTTTCAGCCACCACTTCGTTCGCCGACGCGCGCATTGCGGCGGACAACATCCCGGTAAAGGAACATTCCGGCGGCAAGGCACAGCAAAAGCGACAGAACAACCCTCATGGGCGCATTCATGGCGGGAAGCTTCTCGACCACAGTCAGGCGGGCCGCGTCGGACACGAGCGTATGATCCGCACTGCCGTCATTAAACACGGCACGGCATGTGTACAGCCCGGTGTTGGCGTGCCGCACCGCGGGGAGGACCAACTCGGATTCGACGGCGTCGGTGATGGGAACGCCGTTCAGCATCCACTGATACTGGGTCCAGGGGCGCGCCCATTCAGAAACCCCAATTGCGAACTTCACCGTGGAATTCAGCATCGCCGTGCCGGCCGACGTGGGCTGCTGCGTGATTGCGAAGGTGCCCTCGTACAGAAAATAGGGTTCCATCCCTGTTTCCGGAGCGCTGCCCAGAAGCAAATAGCCGCCGCTGAACTCGCAGACATTTGTGGAACCTGGCGCGTACGGCAACTGGAGCGCCTGCACGGTTCCCGCGTCCGTCCCGTCCGTCTTCCAAAGCCAGTAATTGGAGGAAGAGCCATCTCTGGAACACACGAAAAGATTGCCGTCGGCAAAGGGCAAGAAGGTGACATCCGAGGTTTGAAAGGGACCGGGGGTAAAGTCTTTGAGCAGGCGCGTGCCGCTGGCGGTTCCGTCGCTTGTCCACAATTCAAGGCTGTTTGCCGCTGATTGCGCCAGGAAGACAAGGGCTCGATCCGTTGCGTTCAGCGACCAGAGTGCTGGCTTGTATGTCAGGCCGGTCGGTGTCGGAACCTCGGCAGCCACAACGGCCTCTGCGCCGCCCGCCGTCTTCCAGAGCTTCTGCGTCTCTTCAATGCTGAAATAGACCTGTCCCTTCAGCGAAACAAGCGCGGTCACTCCCTGATGACTCACGGCATCATCCTGGTAATAGACGCGGTTTATGCTGTTGCTCTCCGGAACTATGCGCCACAATTCACGGGCGTGGAACGACTGGGGTGTCGCCATGTCGATATAGTCATGCGTTGCCGCCGCATATAGCCCGTCCGGCGTGTTCCACAACCCGGTGATGTTGTAGTCTGTGCCCGGCTGCCAGACACGCTGTGTGCCCCCGGGTGTGCCGTCGGAGCGCCAAACGGCGGTTTGCGGGTCCGCCGGGTCACCCACCACAAAACAGAGCTGCCCATTGCGCACGCAGAAGCCCTTTGTGAATTCGGAACTCACGCTCGTGGGATTTGCCACGCCAAGCTCAGCGTAGAAGTCTTTGAGGAGCAGCGTGCCGGACGCGGTCCCGTTGCTACGGTACAACAATCCGAAGCCCCTGGTGAAGAACACCTGACTGCCGGCAGAGACAAAATTGCCCGGGCTGTAAACATAATCATCCGGATCGCCCAGATCCACGAGCGCCGTGGTTCCCGCCGGCGTTCCGTCGCTCTGCCACAACTGAAGCATGCCCGCATTGTTGCGCGCAAAAACCGCCCGATTGCCCATTGTCGCAAGACCGGATGTCGTGTCAAGAGGAAAGCCGGTGTAATAACCCTTTGGGCATATTTCGACGGTGCCCGCAGCGGTGCCGTCAGTCCGATTCAGCCGGTAGTCTTGGAACATGTTGTTTCCAGAAATGAAATAGGCAAGGTTTCCACCGCTCACAAATCTCTGGCAGTTCTCGCCGGCCGTGCCGGGTTTCATGTCCGCCACGAGGCGTGCGCGCCATTCTCCCCAGACGGCATGGGGCGCCACAAGCAGACTGATGAGAAAAGGGGCAAACATGGCCGTCAATCGGCCGCAAGACGCATTGTTCATACTTCCTCCTTGCATGTCTTAGAATAACGTCTGCGCTAGTTTAGCACTCTGTTCGGCATAAGGCAATATGGAAGAACCCGCCTCGCGGGGTTCTTCCCAACGCCGTGCGAATCACGGGAAGGTTGAAACCCGGTCCGGCCAGTCACATAATTCGGGCACCACGCCTGTCTGTGGATGAGGAGTTCTTCAAGTGCGTCTTGCCATTCTGTGTTTCATCGGGTTGTTTACCGCGTTTTCCGCGTTCGCCGCGCCGACGGTGGCCGCCTTTCCCGTCTTTACCGGCGACCTGTTCAAGGTCCGTGTGATGGTGCTGGTGTCCGGGGCCCAACCGGGTGCCAAGCCCGAATTCTCCACCCACAGCGCCCACATCACCGGTGTCACCTCTCCGCCCGACTTGGGCGGCGGCAGTGCGACCGCACTGTACATCGTCGACCTTGATCGTGACCCGCAGATATCCTCGGCAACGCTGATCGCGCAACTGAACGACACGGAGACGGCCTGCCCGTTGCCCGCAGCCATGGACCTGTCCGTGTTGCCCTGGGGATCCCAGTACGCGGGCAAGGAACTGAAGTACGGGGACATAGGCGCGCCACCCGGCGAAGATGCCGCGTGGAAGCCCGCGCAGGTTCCGGAAACCATCCAGGAGCTGGGCGTCACCTGGCTGCGCGTGCGGATGGACATTCCCGAAAGCCTGCGCGGCACGCCGTTGTGCGTGCACATCGCCGCCGTCGATGACAATGACGTGACCTTCTTCAACGGCCAGCGTATCGGCGCGACCACGGGCTGGGACAAGCTTCGCGAATATGCCGTGCCCGACAAGGCGGTGCGCTGGGGCAAAACCAACACGCTGTGCGTGGCGGTGCACAATCAAAGCTGGGGCGGAGGCATTCACCGCACGCCGGTGCTGCTGATTGCGGGCGAAAAGACCGAACTGCCCAAACGTTACTTTGACCTGCCCACGCAGAAGGAGGCCGATCGCGCGCCTGCCGGACCGGTGGGCCCGCGGCCCAAACCGCTCCAGCCGCTGCACGTGGCCGACGGTGTGCTGCGCTATCCCGACGGCGCCGAGCCGGCGCTCTGGGGCGTAAATTACTACACCCAAAGCTGGGACCAGTATGAAAGCCTGCGCAAGGCGGGCGCGGATCACAAACAGGCCATCATTGACGATTTCGACGATCTGGAACGCATGAACATCGACATCGTGCGCATCCACGTGTTTGACCGCGAAATCTCCGACGGCAACGGAAACCTGGTGCCGAACGACCATCTGGACCTGCTCGACCGTATTGTTGCCGAGTGCGACAAGCGCGGCATCTATCTGATGCTTACGCCCATCGCGTGGTAGGGCAGCCCGGGCCAGCAGCCCGGCAGTTTCTCCCTCGATACGCCCAAACAGTCCATGGGCCTATGGCCTGAACGCTGGCCCGCCCAAGCCAACTACCTGCGCCAGTTCCTGGCGCACAAGAACCCGCACACCGGCAACCGGCTTGTGGACGAGCCCTGCCTTGCCCTGTTCGAAATCATCAACGAGCCCGACTACTGGACCCTCGAACAGATCCGCAAGCGCGATCCGGGCAATGCCTACGGCGAGGACCCGGCAAGCAATCTCCGCGGACTCGACGGCGCGCGTGAGGCGTGGGAGCGATTCGCGCCCGACCCAGCCTGGCGCACGGGGGAGATGTATGCGTGGTTCCGTTACGACACACTACGCCGCTACATAGACACGATGATTGCCGCGATGCGCGACACGGGCGCAAAGCAGCCCGTGGCCTATTTCCGAACCTGGTGGTCCAGTTATCCCGACGTTGTTCGCGCCATCGCCGACAGCCGCGCCGACGCCTTCACCATCGGCAATTACCCCGGTGGGTTGCCCCCCATACCCGTCAACGATGCCAAGAACCTCATCGGCGAGACGAAGGACTGGGACGTCGAGCAATGCCTTGCGAAGAAGGCCCGGCTTGTTTACGAATTCGACGCGGCCGGCAGTCTGCACCAGATCAGCACCTATCCTGCGCTGGCGCGGCAGTTCCGCGGACTCGGCGTGCAGGCCGCGAGCCAGTTCCAGTACGACGCGCGGGCCGTGGCCGCGTGGAACCCCGACTGGCCCCAGCACTATCTCAACCTGCGCCACACCCCGGAGCGTGCCGTCAGCCACATGATCGCAGGGGAACTGTTCCGCCGCCTGCCGCGTGGCACGCGCATGGACCTGCCCGCCGATGACGTGGTCTGTCCGCCCGGCGCGTTCAGCTTCGGGAAGAACGCGGCACTGCTCTGCGCGCCCGACTGCTACATGCAGGCACGTCCCACCGACTGGCGGCCCCTGGACGTGCCCGAGAGCCCGAAAAAGGTCGTGTCCGTGGGCTCATGCCCCTATTTCGATTACGACGGCACCGGGGTCGTCTTCTTGGAGGTCAACGGCGGGAAGGCCAAGCTCACCGCATACGCCGATGTGGACCGCCTGCGGGAAGACCTGACCGGCACCGCAGAGGCGCCCCTGACACGGCTCGTGGAGCGGGAACACCCGTTCCGGATGAACATGAAGGGATGGGAGAAGGCGTCCGTCACAAAGGGAAAGGACCGAAAGACTGTTCCTCGGCAGGATGGGATCTGGCCTATAGTGCCGGGCGAATATGAACTGACCCGTTAATGGGCGAAGTGTTCCCGCAGTCAATACTGAGATCTATTCCTCGATCTGCATGAGGCCGAAGCTCATGACAGCCTCGGCGGCAACGATGTCGTCGACCAGGGCGGTCGCCTTGATCTTGCAGGCATTGTGCCGGAAATGCACCATTTCAGCCTTGATGACCAACTGGTCGCCGGGCACCACCGTGTGGCGGAACCGCGCCTTTTCTATGCCGGTGAAGAAGGCCAACTGCCCGTTGGGCTCGCCGTTTTCCCCGAAGATGAGCACCGAACTGACCTGGGCCATGGCCTCGATGATGAGCACGCCCGGCATCACGGGAACGTCCGGCCAGTGCCCCTGGAAGAAGGGCTCGTTGACGGTCACGTTCTTGATGCCCACCACGTTTTTCATCGGCTCAAAGGAGAGAATCCGATCGATCAGCAGAAACGGATAGCGGTGGGGGAGGATCTTCATGATCTTGTTGACGTCGAGCGCGGGCGCGCTGCGGCGCGGGGTGACTTTGTAGTCCAGCAGCCCGGTGCCGGGCTGGCCGCTCATGTAGACCTTCTTGATCTGCTTGGAGAACATGACGTTCTTTTCGTGGCCGCACTTCACGCCGATGATGTGGCCCTTGAGCGGGCGGCCGAGCAGGTAGGTGTCGCCAAGCAGGTCGAGAATCTTGTGCCGAACGAACTCGTCCGGGAAATGCAGGTCGTCGTTGAGAATGCCGTCGTCGCCGATGACCACGGCCGATTCGAGGCTGCCGCCCTGGATCAGACCGGCCTCCTGCAGCATCTTCACCTCGCGCAGGAAGCAGAAGGTGCGGGCCGGGGCGATCTCGTTGCGGAAGGTTTCCTCGTTGATGACAAAGGAGGCGTACTGGGTGCCGATGGCCTTGTGGTCGTAGGCAATCGTCATGGTGACCCGCAGCTCGTCCGAGGGGAGAATGCTGAGGGTCACGTCGTCCTTGCGGTAGTAGACCGGGTGGTCCACGGTGATATAGAGCTTCTCGCGGTCCTGCTCGACCACGCCGGCCTTGAGCAGCGCGTTCAGCGCCGGCATCGCGCTGCCGTCGCCGTTGGGAATCTCGTCCGCGTCCACCTCGACGATGATGTTGTCAATGCCGGTGCCCACGAACGCCGCCATCGCGTGCTCGATGGTGTGGACCGTCGCCGCGCCGATGCCGATGGTCGTGCCGCGGGACACGTCGACCACGTGGTCGAGGATGGCGGGAATGACCGGGTGGTCCTCCAGGTCGGTGCGCACGAACACGATACCGCTGTCAGGCGGCGCGGGCTTGAAGGTGACCGTGGTCAGGCTTCCCGTGTGCAGGCCGACGCCGGAGTAGGAGGCCGGCTCAGCGATCGTCCGGTGTTTCAGAAATCTTTTTTGTCTTCCAGCGCGGCCAACCGTGCTTCAAGCTCCCTGACCCGCTTCGCGAGTTCAGGCAGCTTTGCCTGCACGACCATGACGCGCCGTTGCTGTGCATGATCCATTGCCGGATATCCGGAAACCACCTGACCGGGCGCCACGGAGCGAACCACGCCGCTTCGGGCGGCGATGCTCGCCCCGTCTCCGATGGTGATGTGCCCGGTGAGCCCCGCCGACGCGCCAACGCGCACCTGGCTGCCAATGACCGTGCTTCCAGCCACACCCGCCATCCCGGCGATGACCGTATGTTCGCCGATCTGTACATTGTGGCCTATTTGCACCAGATTGTCAATCTTTACGCCGTTTCCGATTTTGGTCACACCAAATGTCGCCCGGTCGACGGCCGTGTTGCTGCCAATCTCGACGTCGTCGCCAATCTCGACCGTGCCCACCTGGGGAATCTTCACCCACACGCCGCCCATGGGCACAAACCCAAAACCGTCGCTGCCGATGCACACGCCCGCGTGCAGCACACAGCGCGCGCCCACCCGGACCCCCTCGCGGATGACCGCGTTGGGATAGACCACCGTGCCGGGCCCGATTTCGCTGCCCCGGCCGATGTACACGCCGGGATAAAGCACCACACCGTCCCCCAAGACCGCGCCCGCCTCAACGCAGGCACCCGGTCCGACGGACACATTCGCGCCCAGCACCGCGTCCGGGGCCACAAAGGCCCGTTCATGGACGCCGGACACCGGACGGGGCGATCGCTCGGCGGCAAAGATTTGCAGCACCCGCACAAAGGCCTGTTCGGGTTCGGCCACCACAATGGCGGCCGGAAGCGGCAGGGGGTCCACCGGCCTGGGAATGAGCGCCGCCGAGGCTTTCGTCTCGTGCAACTTGGGGAGATACTGGTCGCTGCGCACAAAACACAGATCGCCCGGCCCCGCTTCCTGCAGGCCGTTGACGCCTGTGATTTCTGTCGCAGGGTCGCCCTGAACCGTGCCGCCCAGAAGGCGCGCTATTTCACCGACGGTCATTCCCATCGTTTGACTGGCTTGGGGGGGCGCAAACCGGCCACCCGCAAGGCCTATTTGTTCAGCAGTCCCAGCACGGTCGGGGTGATGTCAATGGTGGCGCTGCTGTACAGCACGCTGGCGCGCGGCCCGCCGCCCGAATTGAGCACGAGGTGATAGCCTTCTTTTTCCGCAACCTGGGCGATGGTCTTCTGGATGTCGTCCACGACCTCCTTGAGCACCTTCTCCTCGTTGCTGTCGATCAGACGCTGGCGCTTTTCCAGCTCGCTCTTGTAGGTGGCGATGTCGTTTTCAATCTGAAGCCGGGTGGCCGAGCGCTGGTCCTCGGTCAACTTGTCGCGGTTCTTCTCGTAATCCGCGCGCGCCGCCTCGATGCCCTTCTGCTTGACATCGATTTCGCCCTGCAGCTTGTCCACCTCTTTTTGAAGTTCCGCGTACCTCTGCTCGCGCTTGCTGTATTTCTGCATCAACACGCCCATGTCGACCACCGCAATGCGGTACCCGGACCCGCCGGACGCGGCGGGGGCGGGGGCGGGGGCGGCGGCCTTGTCCTTCTGGGCGGGAGCGGCAGCCTTGTCTTTGTCCTTTTCGGCATACGCAGGGGTGCCGGCAAGCGTCAGGGCGGCAAGGGCGGCGGCAAAAGTGAACAGGACCGTCAGGGAGGTCGTCTTTTTCACAAAGTGGTGTAACACGATACTATCCTTTTTCTTCTGGGTTGTCCGCAGGACCTATGTGTTCCGGGCGGTTACACCGCCGGGACAGGACTGTTCTCGGTTGTGGGGGGCGAGTATACCACACTCCTCCCGGAGCCGCACAAAACGGCCCCGGACGCAAGGCGTTTCAAACCGCGTCCCGCCCGCCTTCCATGCGCCTGCGGAACGCCGGTCCGATCCGGTCTAGAACTTGTACCCCGTGGCCAGATGCAACCGGCCGCTGCTGCTCTGCGTGCCGTCCGGATTGAGCGGGAAACCGTAGTCCACCCGGATCGGGCCCAGCATGGGCACGTTGAATCCAATGCCCAAACCGGCGCTGTAGCGGAAATCGCCGAAGTTGAAGTCACCCGCATCCCGCCAGACACCGCCCGCGTCAACAAACCCGTACAGCCGCAACTCCTTGGTGATCTTGTACTTGACCTCCGCATTGTAGAGCATGCGCATGTTGCCGCCGACGGCGAACTCGTCGCCCCAGCTTATGCCGGCGACCTCGTACTTGCGCACTTTGGGGCCGATGCCGCGGTTTTCATAGCCACGGACCGTGTTGGTGCCGCCCGCGTAGAAGCGATCCTGCAGCGGCACCTGGTCCGTGCCGTCATAGGCGCCCATGATGCCGTTGCGCGCGCGCAGTGACAGAACCCATTTTTCGCCGTCCGCCACCGGCTGGTACCAGGTGGAGTCCTGTTCCAGCTTGATGAAATGGTTGTCTCCGCCAAGGCCGGCCAGTTCAAGGGCAAGAATGTGCCAGGAACCCTTGGTCGGATCGTACTTGTTGTCCAGCGTGTTGCGCTCGATCTGGGGGCGAAGGGCGATCGTGGTCGTGGAGCCTTCCTGCGAGCGGATCTCCGGGTTGGAATACCACGGCAGGCCGGTAATCTTGACGTTCTCAAAAAGCAGCCCCGCCGACGCCTGCACGTAGGGGGACAGGGCCTTGCCGAGGCGAAGCTGGCCGCCCTTTGTGGTCTCGTTGTAGTCCTGGCCGCCGCGCACGTCATAGCTCTCGTCAAACGCGTCCACGCCCAGCATGATGGGATAGCCCATGAATTCGGGCTCCGTAAAGCCTATGGAGTACTGGTCGCGGCGCTGGCTCTTGTTGAGCTTCAGCCGGAGCTGCTGGCCGCCGCCCGAGAAGGTGGGCCAGTTCGCGATGTCGAAGTTGCTCAGGCGCAGTTCGCCGAACCCGCCGACGCCGTCCTCCGTGCTGTAGCCGCCGCCGAAGTTGAAGGTGCCGGTCTTGCCCTCGTCCACGTCCACCAGCATGTCACGGAACAGGCCGCCCGCCTCCTTGTCCTGCGGGTCGTCCAGCGTGATCCGGACGGAGTCGAAGAAGCGGGTGTTGTTGAGGCGCTGCTTGCTTTCCTCGACCGCCGCGCCGTCGTAGCGCTCGCCCGGGATCAGCAGCATCTGCCGGCGGACAATCTCATCCTTCGTGACGTTGTTGCCGGTCACGCGGATTTCGCGGATGTACTTCATGTCGCCTTCGGACAGGTTGTACACCACGCGCGTCGTCTTCGCGTCGCGGTTGAGCGTGACCTGCGGCGTGACCACCGCATCCACGTAGCCGGCGCTCTGGTAGTCCTTCTGAAGCGCCTGCACGTCCTTGGCCACCTGCCCCTTGTTGTGCACGTCGCCCGGCTTCACCTTGGCGAGCTTCATCATCTCGTCGTCGTCGAACACCTTGTTCTCGGCGATGTCGAGGGTGTCCATCTTGTACTCGGGACCCTCCTCAATGTAGACGGTGACGTCGATGCCCTTGCCGTTGTCGGTGTAGACCAGGTCGGTCTTGGGAACCTGCGCCTCAAGGCGGCCGCGGTTGCCGTATTCGTCCACGATGCCGGCAAGATCCGCCTCGAACTTGGCCTCGTCGTACTTGCCGCCGAGGAACCACCACGATTTCTTGGTCTTCATGATCTTGCGCAGGCGGTGATCCGTAAGGGCCTCGTTGCCCACAAACTTGATGCTGTGGATCCGGGCCTTGCGCCCCTCGGTGATGGTGTAAATCAGGCGCACGCGCGACGGTCCGACGTTTTCGGCGACGGCGTCCACGGTCGTGTTGGCATAGCCTTTGGCCTCGTACAGGCCCAGCACCGCCTTGCGTTCGTCCTCGTAGGACTCGGGCACAAAGGAACTGCCCTCGCGCATCTTGAGCGCGCCGCGGATCGCGCGGTCCTTGATCTTCTTGTTGCCGATGATCCGCACCTCTTCAATCACCCGCTTCTCCTGCACGGTGAAGGTGAGCACCACCTTGCCGCCCGCATCGGCGACACCGGCGTTCACGGTGTTGAAAAAGCCCAGCTCATAGAGCCGGCGCACATCTCGGGAAACCACCGCCTGGTTGAAGGGGGCGTCAGGCTTGGATTCCAGCTTGGCGCGGACTACCTGGTCGCTGACACGTTCAAGACCGACAAAACGAATCTCGTTGACGGTCTTGCCCGAAAAGTCCTGGGCGGCGGTGCCCAGTGCCGCGCAGCTCAGTGCGATGGCGAGGCCTATGTACCTGGTTTTCAAGTGCTTGCACCTTCCACGGCAGGCGCGGCCGACTCGAACACAAGGCGGTCGCCTATGTCCGACGGTCGCACGACCATTATTCTGTTGCTTTCCAGCCCCCCGCGGAGCAGGAGTTCGGCAAGGGGGTCTTCCACGTACTGCTGCACCGCCCGGCGCAACGGCCGGGCGCCATACTCTTCGCTGCTGCCCACGCGCACCAAAAAGTCCTTCGCCTCATCGGAAAGGACCAACTGGACGCTTTGCTCCGCCACCCGATCTATCACTTCTTTGACCTGAAAGTCAACAATTTGGAGCAGTTGCTCCCGGTTCAGGCGGTGGAAAACCAGTATTTCGTCGATTCGGTTCAGGAATTCCGGGTTGAAGGTCTTGCGCGCCTCCTCGATCACCCGGTCCTTCATGCGCGTATGCACCTCGCCCACCGCGTCGCTGTGGAAGCCCAGCGTGGTGCTCTTCCCGATGCGCCGCGCGCCCGCGTTCGAGGTCATAATGACCACCGTGTTCCGGAAATCCACCTTCCGGCCCGTGGAATCGGTCATGTGACCCTCCTCCAGCACCTGAAGCAGCGAATTGAACACGTCCGGGTGGGCCTTTTCAATCTCGTCGAACAGAACGACCGAATACGGCCGCCGACGCACCTGCTCGGTCAACTGGCCACCCTGATCATAGCCGATATAGCCGGGCGGCGCCCCCGCAAGACGGGAAACCGCGAATTTCTCCATATACTCCGACATGTCAACGGTGATCAGCGCCTCCTGGTTGCCAAACAGGAATTCGGCCAGCGCCTTCGCAAGCAGCGTCTTGCCCACGCCCGTCGGGCCGAGCAGCAGGAACGAGCCGACCGGCCGGTTCGGGTTGCGCAGGCCCGAGCGAGACCGCTGAATCGCGCGGGTCATGGCGCTGATGGCCTCATCCTGGCCCACCACGATATGGTGCAGTTCATCCCGCATGCGCAGCAGCCGGGAGGATTCCTTTTCCTCAAGCTTTGTCAGCGGCACACCGGTCCATTTGGACACGATGTAGGCGATGTCCTCGTCGGTGACCACAGCCTCGGCCGAGTCGCGCTTGCGCTCCCAGTCCCGCTTGGCCTCGTCGAGCCGGGCGATGAGCGTGCGCTCCTTGTCCCGCAGCCCGGCCGCCTTCTCGTATTCCTGGCCGCGGATCGCGGACTCCTTCTCCTTCGTGGCCTCCTCGATTTCCTGTTCAAGGAGCTTGAGCGTCGGCGGGCGGGTGGTGATTTGCAGCCGCGCACGGCTGCCCGCCTCGTCGATCACGTCCACCGCCTTGTCCGGCAGGAACCGGTCGGTGATGTACTGGTTCGACAGGCGCGCCGCGGCAACCACCGCCTCGTCGGAAAACTTCACCCGGTGGTGCGCCTCATACTTGTCGCGCAGGCCCTTGATGATCTCAATCGTCTGCTCAACGCTGGGCGCGTTGACTATGATCGTCTGGAAACGGCGCGCCAGCGCGGCGTCCTTTTCGATGTGCTTGCGGTATTCGTCCATGGTCGTCGCGCCGATGCACTGCAGCTCGCCCCGGGCCAGCGACGGCTTGAGCATGTTGGCCGCGTCCACCGCGCCCTCGGCCGCGCCCGCGCCCACGATGGTGTGCAGCTCGTCGATGAACAGAATCACGTTGTCGGCCCGCCGGATTTCCTTCATCACCGACTTGAGCCGCTCCTCGAACTGGCCGCGGTACTTGGTGCCCGCCACCACGCCCGCCAAGTCGAGCGTCAGCACGCGCCGTTTCAGCAGCAGGTCCGGCACGTAGCCCTTGACGATGGCCTGGGCCAGGCCCTCGACGATGGCCGTCTT
>CAIXUF010001440.1 GCA_903922535.1 Candidatus Hydrogenedentota bacterium | reverse complement strand
GCCCGAAGCGCTGTGGACAACCTTCGCCACCGAATCCGACGGGACCCTGCGGCAATGGGCGGAATTGGACTTCGTGCCCGGCGGGAAGGTTGAGAAGAGGGACATTGATCCGCTGCGTTATGTGGGCCTGCGCCTGCTCAAGCGGCAGGGCGAGCTGTTCCACGACGGCAATGACAAACATTACCACGCCGTCATCACCAACCGCTGGGAAATGGACGGCGGCGAACTGCTGAACTGGCAGCGGGCCAAAGCCGGCACCACCGAGCACGTCCACGACGAGATCAAGAACGGGCTGGGCGGCGGACAGCTTCCCAGCGCCAAATTCGGCGCCAACGCCGCATGGCTCCGAATCACGTGCATCGCGCACAACATCCTTGTGGCGGTAAAGCGCGCATGGCCCGACGAGACCCTGCACAACGCAGAAGCGAAACGGGTCCGTTTTGTGCTGATCAACGTCACGGGCCGTTTCTCGCGCGACCGCCGCAAGATCACGCTGCACCTGTCCGGAACCGTCCAATGGATCAAATGGCTCATAAAGTTGTTCGCGCGGTTCCCGCTGCCCACCCAGCCCACAGGATAGTCCGCCCCGGCCCTTCGCGGCCCCAAACTCCAGCCCGGCATCCGACCAAGGGCGAGCCGTGCCCGTCCACGCCGAAAGCGCCTCTGACCGGCACAGTTCCGCGCCCAGTGCGCTGCGCCCGCCTGAAAATCCCCGCCACAAAGGCCAATCGGGGCGCTGCGGGCCCGCGCATGGACGCCGCAGGCGTGTGCCCCGGCAAAAACGAATCCTTACGTGCGGATTCTGGTCACACCGATGCGGTTGGCCGGTCGGGCCGTTTGGTATATGATGGTGCCGACTGGGCTTGCTGAGAATTTCCAAAACCAAGATGATCTTTGAACGAAAGGCGGAATCTCATGGCGGGTGAATACCAGAAGGCTTACGATGTTTCGATTAACGATCCTGATCTGTTTTGGGGTGAAGCGGCCAAAGACATCCAGTGGCACCGCAAACCCGCGCGTGTGCTCGACGCGTCACAGGCCCCCTTCTACAGTTGGTTTCCCGACGGCGAACTGAACACCTGCTTCAATGCACTGGACTACCACGTTGAGCAGGGCCGCGGCGAACAATGCGCCCTGATTTATGACAGTCCGGTCACGGGCACCGTCAAACGTTTCACCTACAGCGAGCTGCGGGATCAGGTGTCGCGCTTCGCGGGCGCGCTGAAGGCCAACGGCGTGTCCAAAGGGGACCGCGTCATCATCTACATGCCCATGATCCCGGCGGCCGTGATTGCCATGCTGGCGTGCGCGCGCATCGGCGCGGTTCATTCCGTGGTGTTCGGCGGCTTTGCGCCGCACGAACTCGCCATCCGCATCGACGACGCCAAACCCTGCCTCGTGGTGTCCGCCTCGTGCGGCATCGAGGGCAGCAAGGTCATCGCGTACAAGCCCCTGCTGGACAAGGCCATCGAACTGGCCCACCACAAGCCCGCGCGCGGCATCCTCTTTCAGCGGGAACAGGTGACGGCCGCGCTGACGGCCGGACGCGATGTGGACGGGGACGAGGCGATGCGCTCCGCGCAGCCCGCGGACTGCGTGCCCTTGCAGGCGACGGACCCGCTCTACATCCTGTACACCTCCGGCACCACCGGCATCCCCAAGGGCGTGGTTCGTGACAACGGCGGGCACGCCGTCGCGCTGCGCTGGAGCATGAAGTACATCTACGACATGCAGCCGGGCGAAGTGTTCTGGGCCGCGTCCGATATTGGGTGGGTGGTTGGCCACTCGTACATTGTGTATGCGCCGCTGCTGTACGGCTGCACGACGATCCTGTACGAGGGGAAACCCGTGGGCACACCCGACCCCGGCGCGTTCTGGCGCGTGATCTCCGAGCACAAGGTAAAGGCGCTTTTCACTGCGCCCACGGCGTTCCGGGCCATCAAAAAGGAGGATCCGGAAGGCCTTTTCCTGAAGAAATACGACCTGTCCAATTTCAAATACCTGTTCCTCGCGGGCGAGCGGCTCGACCCCGACACCTACCACTGGGCCAGCAACCTGCTTGGGGTTCCCGTGGTGGACCACTGGTGGCAGACCGAAACCGGCTGGGCCATTGCGGCGAACTGCATGGGGCTCGAAGCCCTGCCCATCAAGGCGGGATCCCCCACCAAGCCGGTGCCCGGGTACAGGGTGGCCATTGTGGACGGCAACGGCAACATTCTGCCGCCGGAACAGGAGGGTATCGTCGTCATCGGACTTCCGCTGCCGCCGGGAACACTGCCTACGCTGTGGCAGCAGGACCAGAAATGCCGGGAGTCCTATTTTGACCCCTTCCCCTGCCAATACCTCACCGGCGACGGGGGCTATATCGACCGTGACGGCTATCTCTATGTCATGGGCCGCGTGGACGACGTCATCAACGTCGCCGGGCACCGCCTGTCCACCGGCGCCATGGAGGAGGTTGTCTCCATGCATCCCGACGTCGCGGAATGCGCCGTCATCGGCGTGGCCGACGACTTCAAGGGGCAGTTGCCGCTGGGCTTCGTCGTTCTGAAGGCGGGCGTGCAGCGGGACTCAAAGGAGATTGTGGCCGAACTCGTTCAAATGATCCGCGAACAGATTGGCGCAGTCGCCTCTTTCAAACAGGCGCTTGTGGTCAAACGCCTCCCAAAGACCCGGTCGGGAAAGATCCTGCGCGGCATCATGCGCAAAGTTGCCGATGCCGCCCCCTATACCATGCCTTCCACCATTGACGATCCCGGCATCCTGGACGAAATATCCCAGTCTCTTGCGGGATTGGGATATGCAAAGAAGTGAGCCGGGAAGCTGAAGCATTGGCGCATGGATGCAGCCACCCGTTCCAGAACTTCGCATCAGACAGCGTCATGGAGCGGTTGCCGAAACGGCCGGCAATCTCCAGGGGGCTTTACAGCGTTCCGCCGCTGTGCAATAATGATGGACAAGTCCGCACACCCCGTGCGGGGAACCAAGGCCGCACATATCAAAAGAGGGACGGTTAAAATGAAACATCTCAAAAGCATTACCGTTGCCCGGGCGGAACACAGCTCGCAGGAACTTGGCGCGATTCTGAACAGCGTGTTCAATTTCGTGATCGCGGTGATCCAGTACAAGGGCAAGGGGCAAACCCCCAACGTCTAGCCCGCACCGATCCCGTCCGCCTGGCAGGGGCTATTGCTGCGCCTTCAGGTACTTGTCGAAGAAGTGATTCATGAACCACTGGCAGCGGACGTTCACCTCCAGCGCGATGTCCATGGTGTGTGGGTAGCCGTCGAACTTCTCGTACTGGACGGGCACGCCCAGTTCCTTCAATTTGGCGTGGAGCAGATCGGACTGCGCCATGGGCACGGTGTCGTCAATGGTACCCTGCATGATCAGCGTGGGCGGTGAGTTCTTGGTGACGTGCGTGATGGGCGACGCCTGCGCGTACTGCCCGGGAGCCTCGTCGTAGGATTTGCCGCCAAAGAAGCGCTTGAGGGTTGAATTGTCGCGCCCCGCCGGAAGCGTGATGTCTGTCGGCCCGTACAAGTCCACCACCACCTGCACCGCGCTGCTCTCTTCCGGATAGCCGCCGTCGCCCTCCAACTCCTTCACCCCGGACGAATAGCCCAGCATCATGGACAGATGCCCACCGGCCGAACCGCCGATGGCGGCGACGCGGTTCTTGTCAATGTGGTACTTGTCCGCGTTGGCGCGGAGGAAACGCACGGCGCACTTGGCGTCCTGCACGCAGGCCGGATAGGGGAACTTGTCGGCAAAGCGGTAGGTGATGCTTGCGACGACATAGCCGCGCTGCGCGTAACGCACGCAGTAATACTTGTAGTCCGTGGTCTAGCCGGAAGTCCAGCCACCGCCGTGAATAAAGATCAGCAGGGGCAGCGGCTTGTCGTTGCCTTTGGGCAGATAGAGGTCCAGTATCTGCCGTGGATCACCCTGGGTGCTGTATTGCAGGCCCGAAAGCAGTTCCACGGTGTCGGGTACGGCAATGGGCGCGTTGATGTCAAGCAGCGTCAACTGTCCCGCCGCCGCCGCGAGAATGAGCTGACCTTGTTCGGTAAAGCCCGTGGGGATCTCGGGCGGCGTCGGCGCGGCAAGCAGCGCGGCCTCGTCGAATGCGCGGGCGGACGGAACAAAGGCGGCGGCACAGACCACCACGAACAGGGCGACGATAAACATTCGGGACTTCAAATGCACATTCATGAAAGATTCCTTTTCAATTGGCTTCAGACTGTTGGACTGTCGTCGCGCGCGACAAGTTCCGCGAGCACTTCGACGTGGGGCGTGTGGGGAAACATGTCCACG
>CAIXUF010001439.1 GCA_903922535.1 Candidatus Hydrogenedentota bacterium | reverse complement strand
GGCTGATGACCTGTCCGGCCGGCACGGTGGCATTGTGCTGGCCGGTCACCGTTCCCATGGCAAGGCCCGCGCCTGTAATGGCGGTTTGGGCCGTTGCCTGTGTCATGCCGACAACATTGGGAACAGACACTGTTTGCGGCGGCTCGCCTTCGCCTTCGCCCTCGCCTTCACCACCGGTCTGCTCAACATGGAGTGTCAACTCGAATGCGCCTTGTTGGGCCGCCTTGCCTGCTGATGATACTCCATACACGCCGATGCTGTAGGTTTCGCCGGAAACGGGCTCAAATGAGACACAACTCAGGGGCGTTGTCGCATCGCAGTTGTCGTTTGAGGCGACGTAAGTCAACTGTGGAAGCGCGCCGCCCTTGTAGACGGCCAGTACTGTGTCAAAATCGGAATCGGCGACAGCAATCTGCGCGCGATAGCGCACCCCGGTCTCCTTGGCCAAGAAGGCCCAGCGCCACCAAACGGAAGCACCCACGCTCATTTGGGCGGGCACGGGTTCGCCAATCTCCAATGTGGCCAGCGCATTGGTCCCCTGGCACGCATAGTCGACCCCGACGCCGGCGGCGCCAATGTCAATGGCGGCCGAAAGATTGTCGTTTGCGGGGGGCATTCCAGGTTGAACAAACAATCCCGTGAGATGCAATTCCGTGAACGGATTGACGTGCACGGTCATGTCGCCGGGGGATTGCCAACCCGTGAATATCGCAAACTGAACCGCATGGTCGCCCTCGGGCAGGTTTTGTTCGGCGAATCCGCTTTGGCGCCAGTCCCGTTCGTCCACCCGCCAGGTGACCCCGGCCGTCCGCGCCGCTTCGGGTTCGATGACAACGCTCACCGAGCCGGGCGCCCCCAAATCCGTCAGAATCTCATCCGAGGAGAGGAGGTCGGCATTCTGCAGGTAGCAAAAGGCCGTGCCGCTTATCACTGCCGGCCCTTGCGCGTCCGCCGGCACGACAACGCGATAGGTGAAGGTCAGCGGCATTGTGGCCAGGGGAAACCATGCGAAATCGAGTTGACCGGACCAGCCGTGCGGCGGGGGATAGGCGGGTATGTTTCCCGGCACGTCGGCGGAGACGACGGAGTCAAAACTCCAGCCTTCGGGCAGGATTTCGCTCACCCCAATCGAGGCGAGCGCACCGTCCCCAATCAACTCGACTGTTACGGTCACATCCAACGGTTGGCCCGGAAGGTAGACTCCCGGCACCGCCGTGGAGCGGGTCATCTTGAGAATGGGTGCGGCGCTGGCCGCGGATGCCGCGGCGATCGAGGCGCACATGGCAAAAAGCAACAGTCGCAATTTCATTTATTCTCCTCCGTTCTCTCGTTCGGAAATGTCTGGACCGCTATTGGACGCGACGCCTGATGCGCAACACCGCGATGACGGCCAACGCCGGCACCAAGAAGATTGGGGCTTGGGAAAGCGGCAGCTTCGCCGGCTTGTCGCCGCCGGACTCCGCCCCGTCGCCGCCGGACGCCATCTCGTCGCCGCCGGACGCCGCCTTGTGGGCGCCGGACGCCGCGCCGCCGGCGGCACCATCGGCGGCACCCCCGGTTTTCGACTGGGCCAAGACACTGCGGCGGCCCTCCGGAGCCCGGGCCTCCGTGCATGCAACGGGAATGCGCACGGTATCCCGCACACCGCGAACGCGGTACAGCGCCTCGCCGCAGATCGCAGCCGGCTTTTTCACGCTGTTGTCCGTTTTCATGAGGAGATAGGTGAAGCTTCCCCCCGTGAGAGGCGTCGGCAACCAGGAGAATTCAAGCAGGCCGGAGGCGTCCGCCCTGGGAAGCACCGCCGGTGCGACGCCGCCTGCGATCCCGGCAAAAGCCCATCCGGCCGGAATCTGTTCCTCCAGGCCCATTGAAGCCACCTGCGCGCTGTTTGCCAGCTCAAAGGCTATCGTGACGTACAGCAAGTCACGCTCCGTGGCATCCATACTTCGCCGCATGGCCAGCGCGCCCAGATTGGGAAGCCTTTTCTCGACCTTCGCCGAGCCCGCCGGGCCGGGATTGAACCCGTCCGGGCCGGAATTGTCGGGATGATATTGATGATCTCCCGTGCCGGCGTACAGTTCGATCATTCGAAGCAGTTCCGGCAGCGAGATCTTCCAATCCTGCGGATCATAGTCGCCGCTGTGCGGCGCGCAGTCCTGTTCCCCGGGGCCGTTGTCAAACCCGTCCCCGCTCAGCGCATCGCAATGATACGAATGGTCCGCCGTGCTTGTGAACAGCTCGATCATGCGCAGCAGTTCAAGCAGCTCCATCCTGTGGTCCTGGTTGGTGTCTCCGGAATGGTATCCCGCGCTTGGCATCGGCTTGGGAAGGTCCGCCCGCACAATGGTGCCGACCGTGGCGGTCGAAATATCCACCGTGTCGGTGCGGCTGATGGGCCTGCCCGCCAGTGAGATCAGCCGCGTGTAGGCCACCGGCGCCGACGATACCGCCACTGCGGCCGGGGAAACCGGCGAACCCGGCGCGGCCATCTCGAAAGGAATCATCAGTGCATAGGAAAGCACTCCGGCAGGCCCAAGCGTCTTGCTGAGCTTCACGGTCTGCGTGAACGCTGTCCCACCGCCCGTCGGCGTGAAGGTGACGGTCAACGGCCCTTCGGTGACAAGCTGCCCCGTGTCGTCGCTCACGGCCCCCACCAGGACCATCCCCGGCTGCGACAAGCCGCCGTGCGCCGGCCCTCCATAGAGGCCCACGCAGGCAAGCAACAACGCGAACATCGCCCAGGCACTTGGTTGTGTTCTTCTCGTCTGATGCATGTCTCTTCTCCTTGCGGTGTTCAGTTGCCTGCGCCCGGGGTGACGGGCTGCACCAGCGCGTCCGAGGACGGGTTGCCGTCTCCTGCGCCGCCGCCTTCCTGCGCGCTCTTGCTCCCGCTCGCGTACGCATAGGTCTGGAAGAACAGCAGAATGTCCGACACGCCGCCGTTGCCGTCGGGGCCGTCAATGAACGTGTCCAGCGCCGTCGCGCGGTTGCCCAGATACACCGCCGGGATGACCAGCACCCATTCGGTGTTCCACACGGACCTTCCCACCAGGCGGCTGTCGCCGTCCAGCTCGGAGGGCCAATCGGTGCCGCTGTCGTGATAGGCGCGGAAGTCCGGGTACCTGCGAATGGATGCAAAGGTTTCGCTGAGCGAATCCATCTGCGGAATCCATGCCGGGTTGCTGAGGTTTGCCGAGCTTACCGGGAAGGGCACCGGCAGTTTCTGGTCCAGCACCTGCCAACTGCGCACCTGGTTTCCGCCGTTGGGCGAACGCATCCGGTCGGCGCCGGCCGGGAACAGGTACACCCGCGGCGTTTCCGACAGGCCGGTGCCGCCCGCAAGACTTTGGTAGTTGCCGAACCATAAGCCGTTCGAGCGGACCTTCGTTGCAAAATGGCTCGAACTGTAGGCAGAATCCCCGCCCACCAGGGGCCAGCCGAAGAAGTTCTTGCCGGCCGTGACCTCGGTCGAAAACTTGATCACGATGCCCGGCTCGGTCGCTTGATGCGGCTGGAACACCGAGCAGTACTGCTTGAATTCCGGCAGCGTCAGGATGTCGTCCACCACATGCGCGTGCAGCGTCTCGCGCCACACCGCGTCATCGGCCTGCTGGGCGGGATCATTCGCCGTGCGGAACAGGCCAAAGCGCAGGCTGAAGCGATTCGTTTCCGTCTGCGGGTTGTTGAAGCCGAGCTGCCCGCGCAGCACCAGATCGAAGTTCTGCTTCATCTGGGCCATGATGTTCGCCAGGCCCGGGTCGTCGCCCGCCTGGGTGCCGCCGGTTTGCGGCTCGCCGTCTTCGCTGAACACGCCCAGTGCGCGGCACCGCACCACATTGGTCAGAAATTGCGTGCCGGCCATGCCCGCATCGCCCAACTGGTTGGTCTCGTAGTCGTACGCTTTTGCCGCCATATACACGTACCGGGCCGCCAGGTCGAACTGGGCCTGGTACTTCTGCAGGGCGTCGTTCCTGAAGATGCGGAAGGCCATATCCTTGTATCGGGCGCTCTGAACTTTCCCCGAGGTCTGCTGCCGGAACGTCAGCCGGTCTTCCAGAATGCGCACGCCGTCCCCCAGCGCCTTCCGATAGCGGCCCGCCGCCTGCTCGAGCGCCGCCTGCTGCGTGTACAGTTCCGACTTCTTAATCTCCTCCTGCCGCGCCAAAGCCCCCAGTTTGTCCGTCTCTTCGTTGATTTCCTCACCGCCTTCCAAACCGACCAGTCCGATCTCGAAACCCTGGTCTGTCAGTTCTTTGGCCACTTCACCAGTGTTTGCCGCGGTATCAGCGACGACGCCCAGCGCCAGGGCACCCATCTCCAGAAGGGCGCCGCCAAACTTTACCGTCCCACGCACCGGGGCGAGTGCATCCACAATCGTGCCACAGGCGACACCCGCGATCGCGCCGAGCTGCGTTGGGAATGCCTCCGCAATCGCATCTGCCTGATCTCCGGCGACCGTCGCGAGCGCTTCCGCGGCTGCCGCTCCGCCTCTGTTCGCAAGAATGAAATGACTCAAGACCGTGTCAATCCCAAACTGAGTGGCGCGCATCGCCATATTTGCCCCCAAGAAAGCGGCCTTGTCGTCAACAAGTTTGACTTGGTCTTCAATTTGCCCGATCGTGTCGTTGTACTCCTGAATACACTGTCTGAAGTTTCCTGCCGCCTGCAGCAGGTCGCTGCGCGCCAGTTGGATTTCGCCGGGCGCCCGCCGGCTCGTCCATCCTGCCGGCTTGACGATACCGTAGTTGTCAAGCGAAAGGTTGTATTGGACGGTCTTTATGTGCTCATTGTCACCTTCCGTCCTCTCCGCGGCAAGGATGGCCGAGGGGTCCCTCACCTGGCCATCTTGGTCCACGTAACGGTCCGACACCTGCATCGTGAAAGGCCGTGCATTCTTGGTGATATCCTGCCGCAGCACGTCGTCGTCCACATAGTCGTAGTGATAGAGGTCGG
>CAIXUF010001438.1 GCA_903922535.1 Candidatus Hydrogenedentota bacterium | reverse complement strand
GCGCATGGCGGTGGCAATGATGTCGATGCCCACTTCCACGCCGTCCGTTCCAACCATCTGGGCGCCAAAGATGCGGCCATCCTCTCCGAAGAGAAGTTTCATCCCGACCAACTGCGCATCGGGGTAATATTTGGCATGCTGCGTGGGGTGCACGTAAACCCGCCGGTAAACCATCCCGGCGGCTTTCAGGCGTTTTTCAGTCCAACCAGTTTGCGCCGCGGCAAGATTGAACACTTTGACAATGGAGCTTCCCTGAATGCCGGGATACTTGCTGTTCCGCCCGCATATGACGTCGGCGGCAATACGCCCCTGCCGGTTTGCCGGCCCGGCCAGCGGCACCGCAATCGGCGTCTTTGTCACAACATCCTGCACCTCAACCGCGTCACCCACGGCGAAAATGTTCGGATCGCTGGTTCGCATGTCGGCGTCGACCACGACGTGTCCCCGCGCGCCCATGGTAAGTCCGGCCCCTTGTGCCAGTTCAGACCTTGGCCGCACACCGATGCACATGCAAACTAAGTCCGCAGACAACGTCTTTCCGTCCCGCAGGACTACCTTGCCCGTTTCGATGCGCTCCACCGCATTCGATAGTTCCAAGTTCACACCATTCAGCCGGAGTTCCTGCGTGAGCGGGGCGGTCATCTCGCGGTCCATGGGTGCAAGCACCTGGTCCAACACCTCCACGAGATTCACTTCAAGCCCGCGCGCACGCAGGTTCTCCGCGAGCTCCAGGCCAATAAACCCTCCTCCAATAACACAGGCGAATTTCGCCGTACCCGCCGCTTGTGCGATCCGGTCCATGTCATTCAGATTGCTCAGCACGAAGACATGGCTTGCGTCAGCCCCGGGAATGGGCAATCGAATCGGTTCTGCCCCGGTGGCCAGCACGAGATAGTCGTATGGATACTCGCTAACCGTGCCAGTATCCAGGTTCTTTGCCGAGACTTTGCGGTTCCCGGCATCGACGGATGTCACCTCGTGGCGTGTAAAAATGTCCAGGCCGTAGCGGGCACGAAGGGTTGCGGGCGTTTGCACGGCCATGCTGGCGCGGTCAGTGATTATCCCGCCGATGTAATAGGGCATGCCGCAGTTTGCGAAGGAAACGTCCGGCCCTTTCTCAAAGACGGACACTTCCAATGACGCGTCGAGACGCTTCAGCCGGGCGGCACAACTCATACCACCTGCAACCCCTCCCACGACAACAATTCTTTTCGCCATGAATCCAGCCTCCAGCTTTCCAGCCGTTTGGCAGAAGACAGCCCGATCAGGCAAATCTTCCGAAAATATCGCTCAATTCCTGCATAATCCGCACCCGGTCCTGATCCGACACCGTTGGCTCGCCGAGACACGATTCCAAATGCTTGGTCACAATCATTCGCGCAGCCGCCCGAACGGCACCGTCGATCGCCGCCAATTGGCGCAGAATCTGCACGCATTCACGTTCTTCCTCGATCATCTTCCGCACACCCCGCACCTGTCCTTCAACACGGCTCAGTCTGGCGGCCAGCGCGGCCCTGCATTTCGTATTGTTGTCCGTCATGCGGTTTTCCTTATACTCCCCCCTGGTATTATTCTACCGTATTAACCCTGGTTGGTCAACTTCCATTCCCACAGGTCCGTTTCATGAGCGGCAAGCGTGCCGCAATTGTTGCCTGAAGCGGGGGAATGCTATGCTTTGTATCCTAATGGGAAACCTTTTCCCCGGTCTAAGGGTCCAATGCAAATAGGTACTATTAGTTCTTGGTGGACATGCTAAAAACAGCCCCGATATACCTCCTCATGCGCAGTTTCGTCCTACTTTGCGCGGTCAGTGTGACGTCGGTGATCGGCATCGCCGGCTGCGCAACGGGCCATTACAAACAAAAGGCAGACGAAGAGGTATACGCGATCATCCAAGAGAAATCCGCGGCGGTTCAGGGAATGGAGGAGCGTTTCTCCATCGACCAGGACGTGTCCGCCGATCCGCTTGCCCCTTTGTCAAAGATGACCGAAAATGACCCAGCCCT
>CAIXUF010001437.1 GCA_903922535.1 Candidatus Hydrogenedentota bacterium | reverse complement strand
GCCCAGACCCAATTGGAAGAGCGGGCGACCGTATCGACCCGCATCTCATCCAGCACGCCATGGAACGGATACTGCGTGACGTTGGGAGGGGGGAACGTCCCCAGATACACGGTCTGGTTCGTGGCAAAAGCGGTCTTGACCGAATTGACGCTGGTCTTGTCCACACCGTCAACATACAGGTTCGCTGTGCCCCCGGAGCGGTTCACAACCGCCGCCACGTGGTGCCAGACGGCAGTCGTCACAACTCCGGTCGTTGTGGACGCCTGCGTGCTACTATTGCCATCCCCTGTCTCAAAAATGAGTGCCCTGTCACTTGAATTCCAGGTGTTCACATTAAAAAGGAACCCGTTCTTTTTAGAGTCAGTTCCCGCATTGCCCATTAACGCCTGGTCACTGAACGCGCCCGCGTTTATCTTTACCCACGCCGAAAAGGTGCATTGGTTGCCCAGATTAATCACGCTCGTCCCCAACCCCTGGCCGGAAAACGACTGCCCCGCCCCGATCATACCGCTCAGCGTTTGCGCTGGCGCCGTACCGTTCGTCGCATTGTGCTGCAGCGTGCTGTCCGCATACGGAAATCCACTCTCCTTCAAGTGCCACACGGCGGCATCTCCACCGGTCCACCACGTTGCCCCGTTGGTGGTATACGCCGGCGCATTGGTTCCGCTCTTGCCGCAGAAGGCATAGACGGTGGCACTATTGGTCAGCAAGGGCACCTGCACCCAGACGTACGACGCGCCGTTGGTGTTCCAGGTGTCCACCTCGTAATTCAGTTCGTTGGTCTGCGTCGCGTCCGTGAACCGCAAGTCGGCGTTGGTTCCGTTGAAGTTCGCATAACTGAACCCTGTGATATTGGTGCCGAGGGCGACCAGCGCCGGAAAGTTCGTCAGCGTCTCGCTCCGGTTATAGCCGGTGAACTGGATGGACCACTTCTTCGCCCATGCGCTGAAATCTGCGGCCTGGGCTGTGGCTACATACACACACGCCGAAACCAGCATCCCGACACAGAAACCTCTGCCACTCAATCTCGTCCTCATTTTGCGGTTCCTTTCCCTACGACCTACTTGTGCGTAAAGCTGCACTATTATAGAACACCGGTTTGCAAATGCATTGTCATTTCGCGGAAATGTGTTATTGTTTTGCGACATGTTGAACGTGGTCAGAATCGGGCTGATAGCCGATACGCGCTTTGCCTATGCGCGGGCGGAAGTGCGCGGCATTATTGCCTTTGCGCGGCTGAACAACTTGCCGTGGAGTTTCGCCGGCGGCATGGATTCTCCGGCGACCTGGCGGATGCTGCGCCGGTGGAAGCCCCAGGGCATCATCGGCATCACCTTGGAGCGGGTTCTGCGCAGCCGGGTGCCGGCGGTGAAGCCGCTGCTCCCCGACCCGGCGGGGGCGGCGTTGCTTGACAATGAAGCGATCGGCCGAATGGCTGCCGAACACTTGCTGTCACGCGGCTTCCGTCATCTGGCGTTTGTCGGCGAACGTGGCGCTGACTTCGCGGAAGGCCGGGGCAACGGCTTTCAATCGGAATGGCGGAGTACCTGCGGCGACCAGCCCAAGGCCAGTTTTCACCGTTTGAATCTCCGCTATGAAAAGGGCATGGATTGGCGCACCGAACTGACCAAACTGACCCCCTG
>CAIXUF010001436.1 GCA_903922535.1 Candidatus Hydrogenedentota bacterium | reverse complement strand
TCGTCACCTGGACGGTGAAGGACGGCAGCGGCAACAAGACGACCAGCACGCAGAAGGTGATCGTGCAGGACACGACCCCGCCGACGATCACCTGCCCGGCGGACGTGACGGTGTCGGCCAATGCCAGCGGCGTGGCGACCAACGTGAGCCTGGGCACTCCGGTGACCGGCGACAACTGCAGAGTGGCGTCATTGTCGAACAACGCGCCGGCGACTTTTCCGTTAGGCACGACCGTCGTCACCTGGACGGTTACCGACGGCAGTGGCAACACAACGACCGGCACCCAGCAGGTGATCGTGCGTGACACGACCCCGCCGACCATCACCTGCCCGGCGGACGTGACGGTGCCGGTCAATTCCGGCAGCACGGCGGTCGGTGTGAGTCTGGGCACTCCGGTGACCGGCGATAACTGCAGTGTGGCATCGGTGGTGAACAACGCGCCGGCGGCTTTTCCGTTAGGCACGAACGTTGTCACCTGGACGGTGAAGGACGGCAGTGGCAACACGGCGACCGGAACCCAACAGGTGTCAGCCGTTTGGTTGTCCTCCGGCATTTCCAACTGTGCCACCCTAAACGGGATGTTTACCTTTACGTGGTTTGGCAGGAAACTCCAGCAGACTGAGGACTTGTCCCAGCCATTCACCGATGTGCCGGGGGCGGTCTCGCCCTATTCCGAACCCATCACCAAGCCGCGCAAGTTTTTCCGCGCCTGGTAAGGGGGGTGATCTTTTGAATGATTTACGCAACCAAACATGAAACAAAACAACTTATGAAAAACCTGAATCGTTTCCTGATGCTAACCGCCGCTCTGTGGGTCACGGCCGGGACCGCAAACGCGGCGGAAAGAGTCACCAACGGCACGTTCACGGCGAACGCTGGGGCGTTCAAAAATACGAGTGTCTATCCACATTGCGGAATTACTGGCAACCCTGGAACCACAAGTGGCGTCGGTACAGACACTGCAGGCATTAAGTACTGGAGCATGGCGGGTCTCGGCTCAGGCAATAAATTCTACGGTGTCGGCGGCACGGGGACGAATCTGGGCGATAAAAATTTCTTCGGCCCGACTGATTACGGCAGCCGCACCTATGCCCTCGTTCAACAGGCCACCGGCCAGAGCCAGCTATACCAGGCTATCACACTCCCTGTCGGATTCTATAAGATTCAATATGATGTGGCCTGCACAAAAGGTTATAGTGCCAATTACAATGTCGTACTGACTAATTCTACCTTCACTGATACCCCATACTCCAGTGGACAAAAAGCGGCTAGCAACGCCGCGTTCGTGACGGTCACCGATTATTTTGGGCGCGGAGGCAGCGCCGCGCAGACGATTTACCTTCAGAATGCTACCCCAGGAATCTATGTCTGTTTCGCCAATGTCTCCATCCAGGACGCCACGCCGCCGGCACCAACCGTTTCGAACAACACACCGATCAACCAGGGGGATACGGTGACGCTCACCGCTTCTTCGCCGTACACGACGGACCCCAACGCGTTCAACTGGAACGGTCCTGTTTTAACCAATTACAAAGGCAGCAACCTGTCTTTTGCCAATGCGCAACCCGGTTGGTCGGGCAACTACACGTGCACGGTCACGGTGAACGGGGCCACTTCTGTTGCCGCATCGACCACGGTGACCATTAATGCCTTGCCGACGACCTTCGCCATCACCGCAAGCTCCGGATCCAACGGCACGGTCAGCCCCAGCGGCGTAACGAACGTCAACTCCGGTGGCAGCCAGGTTTACACCATCACGCCCGCGACGGGTTATCACGTGGCCGATGTCCTGGTGGACGGCGGTTCAGTCGGCGCGGTCACCAGCTACACATTCAGCAGTGTCACTGCGACTCACACCATCGCCGCCAGCTTTGCCATCAATAGCTACAACATCACCTCCAGCGCCGGGGACAACGGATCGATCAGTCCGAACGGCAGCACGAGTGTGAACTACAATGACAGCCAGGCCTACACCATCACGCCTGCCACGGGTTATCACGTGGCG
>CAIXUF010001435.1 GCA_903922535.1 Candidatus Hydrogenedentota bacterium | reverse complement strand
TTTGTGGCGGTGGCGGGCGCGGCCTACACCAACGGCGTGTCGGCGGCCAATTTCGACTGGATGGGCTCCATGCCCGCCATGGTCATCGCCGCCTTCGTGTTCGTGCCCTACTTCTGGCGATCCGGGGTGTTCACCATCCCCGAGTTCCTCGGGCGCCGTTACAACACGGCGGTGCAGTTCATCAACGGCCTGATCTGGGCCGTGGTGCTGTTCTTCATGCTCGCCATCATGCAGTGGCTGTCGGCCGACAAGCTGATGCACACCATCCTCGGCTGGAACCCCTACATCACGCTGTGGCTGACCGCGGGCATCACCGGCATTTACACCTTCTCCGGCGGCCTGACCGCCGTGGTGTTCACCGACGTGGTGCAGTTGATTGTCATGTACGTGGGCGGCTTCGGCCTGCTCGCGCTCAGCCTGTGGGAGGTCGGCGGCTGGACGGCGCTCCATGAGAAGGTGCTGGCCATGGGCCCGCAGTACGCGGACCACTTCAAGCTGCTGCTGCCGCACAACACCACCGGGCCGTTTCCCTGGACCGGCATCGTGTTTGGGCTGGCGCTGGTGATGGCCGTGGCCTACATGAGCGGCAACCAGGTGATCGTGCAGCGCACGCTCGGCGCGCGCTCCGAATGGGACGCCAAGGGCGGCATGCTCTTCGGCGGCCTGCTCAAGGCCATGATTCCCCTGATGGTGGCCCTGCCCGGCCTGTGCGCCATCGTCCTGATTCCGCAGCTCGGCAGCGCCAACGCCGACCGCGCCGTGCCCGAGATGATCCGGCTGCTCATGCCGGCCGGCCTGCGCGGTCTCATGTTCGCCGCGCTGTTTGCCGCCATGATGTCGCACATCTCGGCCTCCCTCAACTCGACCACAACCATTTTCATTACCGACATCTTCGGCCAGATCCGCAACTGGATGGGCAAGGGCCCGATGACCGAGAAGATGGCGCTGGGCATGGGCCGCTTCATCACGCTGGCGCTGATCATCTCGACGGCGCTCCTGGCCGAGCCCATCGCCAACCGCGAGCACATTTACGTCTTCATGCAGACCATCCTGTCGCTGTTCCAGGGTCCCCTGCTGGCCATTCTGCTGCTGGGCGTCCTGTGGCCGCGGGCCACCGGCTACGGCGGCCTGGCCGGGCTGGTGCTGGGCGTCTTGTTCTGCTTTGTGCTCAAGTACACGCCGGGGCTCTTCGCCTCCGCCGAGCCGTTCCTGTTCGTGGCCTGGTGGTCGTTCATTTTCGCCCTGGTGGTCACCGTCGTGGTCAGCCTCCTGACCAGGCGGGAGTCCGAGGAGAAACTGCGCGGGCTTTGCTGGAGTTCCGTGGTGACCGATGAAGACGCCCAAGAGGCGCTGCAGGAAAGGGTTTCCTAATGGAAGACGCCATTACTGCCTTTTGCGACGGGTTCTTTGGCCCGACGCTCCGGTACATCTTTGTGCCGATCAACCACGCCCTTGGCCAAATCCCCAACTGGATGGCCGGCTGGTGCGGCGTCGGCATTTTCGTGCTGACGATGATATGGGTGGGCCTGCTGCTCAACCCCAAGTATGTGAACCGCGGCCGGCCCTACAAATCCATCTGGACCGACCTGCGGTTTTGGACGGTAATCTCCATGACCCCCCACGTGGTGGTCTACTTCTACTTCAGATAGGAACTGCGGACATGCTGATGAGCGATCAACCCAAAGTGTCTGATTCTGACAAGAATGTCAACATCCGCATGGAGAAGCGCGACGGCGAAACCTATGTCGCGCTGGGCCTGTTCATCCTTGCGGTCGGCCTGCCTGTCATCTTCGGAACATACTACGCGTATGCGCCGGTGAAGTCGGTGGATTTCGTGGTGTCGAGGGGCGCAACCGCCCTTGTTCCCGACATGACGCAGCAGACCGAGCGTCAGGCACGGAAGGTGATCGGGGAATTGGGGCTTGCCGTGGGCGAGGTCAAGGGAAGATTCGACGCGGCCGTCCCGCAGGGAAAGGTGATCGGTCAGGATCCTGCGGCGGGCGCTTCAGCGGAGCCCACGGCCAAGGTGAACCTTGTCATTTCCCGCGGCGCGCCCCACAACGTCATTATGCCCCGGTTGACGAGACAGCCCAAGGATATCGCCATAAGGATGGTTGAACATGCCCAGCTTGAAGCGGGCAGCGTCACGGACGATTTCAGTCTTGACATTCCGGAGGGAATAGTCATCCGCCAGAATCCCGCGGAAGACGTGTCTATTCCTTCCGGGACCACCGTTGATCTGGTCGTGTCCAAGGGGCCCGAAGCCGTCTCGTCGCCGGACCTGATGAAGTTGTCCGCCGCGGACGCCAAGAAGGCCATCGAAAGCGCGGGGTTCGTGCTGGGTCCCATGGTGGATGTCTTCAACGCTACGGTGCCTGCCGGTTCCGTCGTCGACCAGCGCCCCGCTCCCGGCGAGCCGATTAACCGCGGCGCCATCATCCAACTGACCGTCTCCCGGGGTCAGGGCAGCGGTGCCTTTTCCGTCATGCCCGGGGTGGCCGGACAAAGTGAGGAACTTGCCGCCAAGAGCATCAACGAAAAAGGGATGAAGGTGGGCGTTGTCACCAAAGCCTTCAGTCCGACCGTGCCCGCCGGTGCAATCATAAAGCAGAGCCCCGCCGCCGGCACCTACTTGGAACCGCATCTCAGGGCGGCCACGGTCAACTTCGTCTGCGCGGTCGTGCTGCTGTTGATCGGCGTCGGCGCGATCATCTATGGGCGGCTGTTGCTGACACGCAACAAGGGGCGCGATTGACCTCTCTTTGCCTGCCAGTCCTTGTCGGTGCGGAGCAGGCGGTGCGGTTTTTCGGCCGTCCGCGTTTTGGCAACCTTTTCGGGCGCTTTGCCGTGAAGGCGAGTGTTGCCGTCCCGGAGGATCCCGCCACCCGCGTTCTGCCGTTCATAGAACGGCTGTGGCTGCCCTCCTTCGCCGTGCTTGTGCACGCCACCTCCCCCAGGAGCGAGCGCAGCGTGTGGACCGCGGTGGAGGGAATCAACGGCGAGTTCTCGCTGCTCGAGTGCGACAACGAACTGGCCGAGCGCGAACTGGACGGTGACATCTTCCCGGCCGTCCTTGACGAAACGCGCGTTGCGGCGCTTGCCCGCAAAGGGGCGATGCTGTACGTCCTGAGACAACGCGGCCTGATAAACAAGCCGATCGTGGACGGCATCGAGGAAATCCGCCCTTACCACTATCCCGTCTGGGTCTGCTATCACCGCCGCCGCGGCGTGTTCCTCGACGTCATGGTGCAGGACGCGCGCACCGGCAAATCGGGCGGGCCCAAGATGCGGATTTCGGTGCTCCATGCGCTTGTGGCGCGGAAAAAGGAACTGCGCGAAGCGGCAAACGGGCAGACTACCCCCCAGACAGATTAGTCCGTATGGACCTCGCTGTCCCCGTGGTGTTTGACCGCCGCCTCCGGCTTTTCCCCGTGGGCGTGCGCCGCCAAGAACACCAGAAACACGAGCGCCGCAAGCAGCACCATGTACATTAGCCCGCCCGCACTGTGCGGAAGTTCGCCCACAACCCGCAGAACTGCGTCTGTCCACTCACCCATCGCCCATACCCCTGTGTTCGTACGCCAACCTCAGCTTGGATGACAGACTGCCCAAGCAACAAGATTATTATAGGCCGTCCAATTTCTGGATGCAACTGTTTTGGACACAGATTGGACACAGATCAGAGTCTGTTTTGCGGGTGGGTGGAAACCCTCGTGTGGAGGGGGAGACCGGAGGTAAATAAATGGCGGAGAGGGTGGGATTTGAACCCACGGTACCCTTTTGGGGTACCCTCCAAAAGCCCTTGCCAAGGCCTTAACATGTTCAATTTGTTGGACTTAGTATAAACCGATTTTGCCGAAATTTCAAGCATTTTCTCTCATTTTGCCCCGATTTGTGTGTACGGTACACAACGGCGAAGTTTTGTGTACCACCCTTATCTAGTATCACTGCACACTTGAAACAATAGGGCCGCAGCAACCTCAGTACTTCGTGCCAATTCAGGTACCACAACCACGGCAGACATGCATCGCATCTCTCGGGGTGGGATTGCTACCGGAAGGTCCACGCGGCAATCCTACCGCCTTCTTCCTCTCGCGTCCTTCTGGGAGGCCGTGGCCGATACCCAATTGGTCTTGCGCACATCTGGACAGCCGTCCGAAATCCATTCTTCCAGCAGGGCGGCATTCATGCGCACACTCCTACCCAATCTCACTGGCCGGGGGAGAAATCCACTGTCAAGCCAAGCCCATACCGTGCGGTCCCCAACACCGAGTTTCTCTGCCACCTCCTTGACGGTCAGCAATTGTGGCATCGGTTCACTCTTCCGTTCAGTTGTCCCGGCACTCACCGGAACACTTGTCGCCACCTTCACCGGTTCCTCCTTGGGCTCGGGCATCCAGAATTCGGGGTGTTCACCGCAGAGGGATGTCAAGCGAACTGTGGGACATCCTGCCTCCACCGTGTCCACCCTCCCGACAAACAGCACGGTTGGTGGGAACCTTGCACACACAATTGGATTTGACTTTGTCGCGCAGTACGGGCAGTTGCCACAGTTGGCGTCTGGGTTACGCTTCTTCATGAGGGGGCCTTTCAGGTTGTGGGCGTTAGTGAGCAAGCTCTGGGTCTCTCCGGGCAGTCATGCCGCTGGAAAGGGTACGCACAGTAACTCTACCGACCTCAGCGTTTCCATGACCACGATGCTCGGCCACCAACGTGTCGAGGAGGGCAGGGGGGGAGCGCCCGCGCAGAAACACAAGTTCAGCCCCTCTCACCGGGCGCGCACTTTTTGCAGCGGACGCTTGTTTGGGGTCCATCCAGTCCTGCGACAATTGGGGCAACCGTCTTCAATCCACGCGTAGAGTGCCTCACTGTCTATGCGGAAGCTCCTTCCCAAACTCATCGGCTGCGGGAGCAGGCCGGAACTACGGGCCCGCCAAACCCAACGTTGGCTCAATCTCAAGACCTCTGCAATCTGTTTCGCATTGAGAAGTCCGCTCAAACGGCCGGATGAAGTCACCACCGGAACCTCGATCACGGGCAGTGGTTCTGGGACGTTGACGGCTTCTTTGAACTCGGGCAGGAAGTAGTCGGGGTGCTCGCCGCAGATTCCCAATGATTCCGTGTCCGGTTGAACGCCCACGCGCTCGTACTCGTATTGAAGGTTCGCGCGTTCGATGACCACCACAGGCATGGGAGGAAATCGCTGGCACAAGCCGTTTCTATTGTCTTTGGACAGGTTGAAGTAATACGGGCAGTTCTTGCAGTTGGCGTCTGGATTCTGCTTTCTCATGGTCGTTCCCTTTCTGGTCTCGGGTAGAAAGTGCCATCCACGGCTCTCCGGACAAACAAGATGACAGGAGAGGGCACACGGGAATCGTACCGCCTCCTGATTCGCCCTGATTGGCGCATCGTTCTTAGAGAATTTCTTGGGATGTCCGAGAGGGGGCAACTTGTCCTCATAAAGGGGTGCGGGGTATTCTGACGGCGAGAAACCCAAGGAGAAGACATGCCAGACTTTTGTGTACATTGCGCTTTAGAACAACTGGCCGAAACATCTTTGACCCGTACAGAACCCAGCCGTTCAATGACAATTGTCTTTCCCAGACTGGAGCATCCGGTCTGTCAACGTTGCGGACGCTATTACCCGCAAATTAAGCCAGCAGAGTGTGCCTCCCTTATGGATGCTGCTGGCGCCGCACTACTGGCCTCTCAGGCATTGGAAGACAGAGTCAAGCATTGGCTCTTTGTTTTGGCCCAAGAGGGACTCAGCGATACTGACCCGAATCGCGCCACAGAGATACTGGAAGGAAGGGACAAGAAGAGTCTGGGCCAAATCATTGGCATTCTTCATGCAGACGGTGGGGTTGACGATAAAGCATTGCAAGACGCTTTGGGCGCACGGAACGAATTAATCCATCATTTCTTTCAAAAGAACTGTGCGCGCATGGAAGACCCATCTACGCAGGCAGAGGCCCTTCGGGAGTTCACTGCCCTCCTTGATTTGGTCCTGTGGGCTGAGCACACCGTGTCAATATGGACCGTGTTTGATTCTGCCGCCCGAACATTGACAACCCCCGACGACGTGCACGCTATGCTTATTGTCGTGCGTTGAATTGCCCTGTCACAAAAGAAATGACACCCGCTCGAAGGTTCTGGGTTAACAACTGAAGTGGGAGAGTCCCAACCATGCCGTTGCGCGCGCGATGCGGCTCTGAGGATTTGCTTTCGTGGGAATACTCGGATGAGGCATGGGCTGCGCTGAAAAAAGAATACAAGGGCATGGGGCTTGCCATGCCCTGCTGTGCCGCCGCGGCCATTCCAAAGACAAGCATCCTTGGCAACAGATTCTTTTCGCACGTCCGCCGCGGACCCTGCACATCCGCCCCCGAATCATCTGAACATATCCTTTCCAAGACCATCATCGCACAAGCCGCGCAAGAGGCGGGTTGGCGCGTGACTACGGAACACAGGGAAATGGGTCCGGGTGGAACTTCATGGATTGCTGATGTACTTTGTGAGAAGGACGGTGTGCGCTTTGCGTTTGAGGTTCAGTGGTCTCCCCAAACCGGTGATGACACCCGTATTCGCCAGAAGACATATGCAGCCTCGGGCGTAACAGGCATATGGCTGTTCCGAATTAAGAGCAAGCGAACCCTCCGGGACGTTCAATATTACTTTTGTGAGCGGCTGCAAACACCTGCGGCAGGCATCTCCGTGGACAAGGAGAATAGGGCCATCAAGGTTCTGGGCTTTGACGTATCCTTGCAGCTCTTTGTCTGCAACATTCTGAACGGAACATTCAGTTGGGAACGCCGTGACGCAGGACCGCATTATTGGGAATTACTGGCGCTTCCGAGAACCTGTGCGAAATGCGGACACACAACAGGCGACGTTAGCGTAATTGCCCACAAGGACAGACACTTCAATATACTGCACATATACCCTTTCGGCAATCCTGCTTACGGGCATGCCGCCGACCTCATCAAGGCACATCTAACACCAGACGTTCTGACGCGTCACAAGGTTGAGCGGATCATTTTTCGCCTTGGTGGTACGAGGCACGAGCCCCTCTCCTGCAATCAATGCTATAACTGTGGCACCGACTACGGGCATCTCTACACTGGTGAATCTTTGAGAAACAGTGGACCACCGCAAATGTCTATGATTTCGATTACCCTTGAACTTGCCGTTGGCACTGGCGCAATAGATGGCTTTTCAGCATGGTACTGCAACGGAAAACCCCTGAAGATCTAATTCGCTTGATCAGTCATGGTGGGTCACGTTCGCATGTCATCTACAAACTCTGACGCGGGCTCTACGCTGGTGACCAGCAGATGGTCTCTGGCGCGGGTGCAGGCGACGTACAGCAGGTGGCGCTCGGTGTCGTAGACCTCTTGCAGATCAGCATCGTCTCCGACCGTCTCGATGCGCTCTTGGAGGGGGATAATTTCGTCGTCGCAGGCCATGACGACCACGGCGCGGAATTCCAAGCCTTTGGCCAGATGCATGGTGCTGATGGACACGTGGCCGCTGGCGGTCTCGACATGTTCATCGAGTATCCGGAAGGGCATCCCGGCTTCTTTGACGGCGGCTTGTGCACGGTTCAATTGTGCCTCTGACCGGACGAACACGCCGAACTCATGGGGCAGTAGCCCCGTCTCAGCATGTTCGGCCATCCATTTGCCGACAGCAGCGGCCTCCTCGTCTTCATCTTTGAGTGTGAGGATGGTTGGCGGGGGACCGTTGAACACGGAGACGGTGTCACTCCGGTTCTCGTTGTTGCCATCCACGTCCGTCACCTCCGGGCCGAGCAGGCGGTCCGCCTGTGAGCGGATTTGGTGCGAGGTTCGGTAATTGACGCGCAGGGTGCGGGAACGGCCCCGGATGTCCACGCCCAAGGCTTTCCACGAGAAGGGCTGTTGGAAGATGCGTTGGCCCAGATCACCCGCAAAGAAGAGCGCGTTGGGACGGCCACCGCCCAATGCGGCAAAGAACCGGAGATGGGCGACGCTCAGGTCCTGCGCTTCATCCACGACCGCGAAGTCGAATGTCACATTCTTGCTCTTTGCGATTACGGCTGCCAAAGAG
>CAIXUF010001434.1 GCA_903922535.1 Candidatus Hydrogenedentota bacterium | reverse complement strand
CCGGCATGTTCTGGTCCGTCCCCGGCGCCAACAAGATCATCGCACTCTGTTGCTGCGTCGAGTCCCGGCGCTTTGAAGACTTCTGGGAACAGCGGCAAAACTGAAAACCCACCAAAATGACGTGCACCCGGTCATGGGAAATCCGGACAGCTATTTGCGGCCGCGTGGCTGCGCACCAGGATTCTTACCCTGGATGGCGGCGGCCATGGCCCGTTCCCATACCACCGCAAACTGTGTTGCCGCAGCGTGAACACTGTATTGACGCTGAAAGAGCCGCCGGGCATTGTCCGCGCGTTCGCGTGCGGCGCCGCGCATCTCCAATGCCTCGTCAATGGCGTCACGCAGCGCCTCGTCATCCTCCGGGTTGACCCAGCGGACCATTTCCTGCCGGGCAAGCTCATCCGGACCGGCCGGATCCCCGAGAATCACCGGTGCGCCTGTGGCAAAGGCACGGGCAAGCACAAAGGGATCCAGGCTGTAGCCGGGTACAGGAATTGTCACGGGCCAAAACAGCGCCGCGCTCCACCGCTCCACCGGTTTGTCCGTGATGACATGCTCCGGCAGGTCGGCACGCAGGGCCAATTCGGCCGGGGTGGGCCGCTCCGACCCGTCCGGCCGCCCCGCCCACAACACCCTGCGGGCCTCGGGCCTGTTGTCCGCGGGGCTTTCGCCCTCGTAGCCGCCGAGGAAGGTTGCCCGTCCCCCGAGCATCCGGTCCACCTGGGGATTGCCGGTGGTCCAAACGGGCACACGGGCCGCTACCCGCGGCAGATCACCCTTCTCATCCACATCCGCCCCCGTCAGGTCGAGTACCACGCCTTCGCCATATTCGGCGGCCGCGGCCAATCCCAATCCCACCGTATAGGGGAGCGCGCCCACGCACAGCACCATGCCGCCCGTCCCCTTCGCCAAATGCCGGTGCATGTCCAAGGGGGCTCCCGCCTGCACGGCCACGGCAGCAATGCGGACTTCCTGCACGTCGAATCCCGCCGCGCGCAAGGCCACCGCAAGCGCCTTTCCGCGCGCTGCGTCGCCCGGCCGCAGGTCGCTCGACACCACGATGACGCGCCGTTTGGCGCCCCGCCCGGGACCGGCCAGCCCCCCGGCATAATGACTCCGCACATTTTCCGCGATGCCTGTCTCCGTGGACTCGTCCTGTGCGCGCAGAGGAGCGGCAAGCCCATCCCATGCGGTGTTGCGCTTGCACAGCGCCAGGTAGCGATCAACGTAGACCGGGTCCTGCGCAAAGCTGTATTTGAGCGCAAGGTCCCAGTCGTGGCCGTGCGGAAGCGACTCGGTGAATCCCCCGAAAAGCCGGGGCAGTTCTGACCGGTGGAAAAAGGAGTTCAGGTCAATGAAGTTCTTCTCGGCAAGCCGTTCATGGGAGAACGCCAGCGCGCGCGCCGAACGCAGCCGCAGCGCATTTCCCCCGGTCGTCTCGACATCCACGTGCCGCGCAAAGGCACACCAGCGGCCGCGCTGCTGCTCCAGCGTGCGCACCATGGTCTCCAGACAGGCCGGATGCCACAGGGTGTCCGCGTCAAGATAGGCGATGTACACGCCGCGCGCCTCAAAGAGTCCCCGGTTGCGCGCAAGGGCGGTGCCGCCGTGGGTCAGCCGGAGCGCCCGAACCCGCGCGTCGCCCGCCGCGCGGGCAGCATCGGCCGTACCGTCCTCACTGCCGTCGTCGCACACGATCAGTTCCCAGTGCGGCCACGTCTGGTCCATGACGCTGCGGACGGCCTCGGCAACCCCCTCCGCGCGGTTCCGCGCGGCCATGATCACTGACACCAGCGGCGGATCGGAGACCGGCATGTCCCGCCGCTCCGCGGCCAGACGTTGCTCGCTCGCGCGAAAGGCCGCCCCAAACACGGGCCATTCTCCCTGTTCCGCCAACGGCAGCACCAGCCGGTGAAAACGTGACTTTTGCCACGCTTTCGGCGGCGGTGCGGTTGGGGCTATGCCTATCCCGGCATGTCCAGTCTCTGGAAGCGCTTTCCAGCGGCGGAACCGGGCCATCACGGCGGCGGCATTCTCGGTGGACCGGCAGAACCCCGGATCATTCAACCCCAAAGCCCCGCACAACCGGCGCAGTGCAAGGCCCATGCGCCACCAGGGGGACGCTGCGGCGCGCAATATCTCCCGGTGCATGGCCGGAACCAGTTCGGTCAGCCGGGCAAGGCCCGCCTGCGCCGCATCCCGGTCCAGCGTTCCCGCTTCCAGCCGGCCCAGCAGGTCGCGTTGCAGGAGCAGCGCCGCTTCCCGTTCCGCGGCCGCCTGCCCGAACGGCCCGCCACTGCCCGCACGCGCCAGACGAAATTGCCCGCCAAGACGCCACCACCGGAGGGAATCCATCTCAGACGCCGCAAGACACAAATCTTCCAGCCATTCGGAGACCAACAGGGCCTCCTCCAGCCAGTGTGAGCGTTCCCCGGCGGACAGGGGTGTTTGTTCGGGATTTCCCGGTTGATTCTGTGGCATGCAGGCTTCCAGACAATGCGTTCAGGGCGGTCTTGCCGCCTATCCTAACCCACCTCCAAACAGCAGTCAAAGCGGGGCCGTGCATGATGGTCAAATCGGCACCAATATGAGAAATCTGCGGACGGGTCCGCAGACGATTTGCTTTTGGGTTGCTTTTTGCCAAGGATTTGTGGTGAAGTTTCGATTCCGATGGTGTGTCCCTGCGACAGGTGTCAGCTTTCGCACGGCGCAGACCGGACCCCATCGTGCGGCGGCAACGCCCCAACCAGCAGAGGACGAATGCTTTGAAACTTGTTATCGTTGAATCTCCGGCCAAGGCGCAAACCATTGGCAAGTTTCTCGGTCAAGACTATAAAGTGGTGGCCAGCTACGGCCATATCCGCGACCTGCCCAAGTCGGCCGATGAAGTCCCCGAGGAATACAAATCCGAGTCATGGGCGCGCCTTGCCGTGGATGTGGACCACGGCTTCCGCGCGGTCTACGTGGTGCAGAAGGAGAGCAGGAAGAACCTCGCCGAGCTCAAGAAGCTGTGCAAGGAGGCCGAAGAGGTCATTCTCGCAACGGACGAAGACCGCGAGGGAGAGTCCATCAGTTGGCATCTTCTTGAGGTGCTCAAGCCAAAGGTGCCGGTCAGCCGCATCGCGTTCCACGAAATCACGAAGACGGCCATCGAGCAGGCCGTCGCTTCGCCGCGCCAGGTGAATGACCAACTGGTGCGCGCCCAGGAAACACGCCGCATCCTGGACCGCCTCTTCGGCTACGAACTGTCGCCGGTACTGTGGAAGCGCGTGCGCACGGGCCTCAGCGCGGGCCGTGTGCAGAGCGTGGCCGTGCGGCTGGTGGTGGAGCGCGAGGAGGAGCGCCGCGCGTTCCACCGGGCCGAATACTGGGACGTGGAGGCAAGGCTTTCCGCCCAGGGCAGGGAATTCACCGCCGGACTCATCTCAATCGACGACAAGCGCGTGGCCGAGGGCAAGGATTTCGACGCATCCACCGGGCAGCTCAAGAGCCCCGGCGGCGAAAGGGTCACCTGGCTGGACAGCGCCGCCGCGAATGCGCTGGCGCGCACGGCCCTTGCGGCGGTTCCCTGGCGCGTGGCGTCGGTGGACCAGAAGGAAACCCGCCAGCGGCCCCAGCCGCCCTTCATCACGTCCACGCTGCAGCAGGCCGCATCGTCCGCCTGCGGCTTTTCGCCGCGCCGGACCATGGAGATTGCCCAGCGGCTGTATGAGGGCGTGGACCTCGGCGAAGGCGAGCGCGAAGGCTTGATCACCTACATGCGTACCGACTCGGTGGTGCTCAGTGAGCGGGCGCTGGCCGAGGCGGGCGAGGTCATTGGGAATCTGTTCGGAGAACGGTATCACAGCCGCCGCCAGTACACGACCAAGTCGCGCATGGCCCAGGAAGCCCACGAAGCCATCCGGCCCACGCACCTGTCGCGCACGCCCGAATCCGTCGCCAGGTATCTGAATCCGGACGAGCTGAAGCTGTACCGGCTGGTGTGGAACCGCGCCATCGCCTCGCAGATGGCCGACGCGGAACTGCTCAAGACCACCATTGACCTGGAAGCCGACACCAACGGGCAGCGCGCCCTGTTCCGCGCCAACGGACAGGTGATTACCTTTGCCGGATTTCTGCGGGTCATGGAGAGCCAGCAGAAGGAGGCCGATCTGCCCGCGCTCACCGCCGGGATGCTGGCCGGACCCGGTCAGCCGATCACCCTCAATGCGGTGGACCCGGTGCAGCATGAAACCCAGCCGCCCGCGCGCTTCACCGAAGCCTCGCTGGTGCGCCGGCTGGAGGAGGAGGGCATCGGCCGCCCGTCGACCTACGCCCCCACCATCTCAATCATCCAGTTGCGCGGCTACGTGGAGCGGATTGGACAGGCGCTGGCGCCCTCCTATCTCGGCATTGCCGTGACCATTCTGCTGCGCGGCCATTTCGCGGAATATGTTGACGTCGGTTTCACGGCGAAGATGGAGGAGGGGCTCGATGAAATCGCCGAGGGCACGCGCGAGCTAGTCGAGTTCCTGACGCGCTTCTACCACGGTGATGCGGCCCAGTCCGCTGAAAAGGGTCTCAAGCCGCGTATCGCGGCTGAAATGGAAAACATCGAATACCCGGCCATTCCGGTGGGCGACTCCCCGGAGGGACTGCCGCTCATCGTCCGGCTCGGGCGCAGCGCGCCCTTCCTCCAGCGCGGAGAGGGCGGCGAGGGCAACGTCGTGTCCATTCCCAAGGGACTCTTCTACGACGAACTGTCCGTGGAAAAGGCCATGGGACTGCTGGCGGCCTCGTCCAAAGCGGCCGAAGGCATCGGTGAGGACCCGAAGACGGGCCTGCCCGTCTACGCCTTCGTCGGCCCCTACGGCCCCTATGTGCAGTTGGGCGGCACCGGCGACATCAAGGGTCCCAAGCCCAAACGCGCCAGCCTTCCCAAGGGCACGCTCATCGAAAGCGTCACCCTGGCGACCGCGCTCAATTACCTGTCCATGCCGCGAACGCTCGGCGAACACCCCGAAAAGGGCAAGCCCGTTGTGGTCAACATCGGCCGCTTCGGCCCCTATGTGGGATGCGACGGTGAGTTCCGAAGCCTGGAAAAGGGCGAGAACGTTTTTGGGGTTACCTTGGAACGCGCCATGACGCTGCTCAACCAGCCCAAGCCCAGCGGTGCCAAGAAGCTCGTCAAGAACCTTGGCAACGCGCCGGGCACGGAAACCCCCATTGACGTGTACGAGGGCCGCTACGGCCCCTACGTAACCAACGGCACCGTCAATGCGACCCTGCCCAAGCCCACCGACCCGACGCAGGTGACCATGGAAGAGGCGCTGGCCCTTCTGGTCAT
>CAIXUF010001433.1 GCA_903922535.1 Candidatus Hydrogenedentota bacterium | reverse complement strand
GATGCCCGCCGCGCCGCAGGCGTCACCGGCCCGGTAGGTGTCTTCGGCCCGTGCCAGCTCCGTGGCCAGCTCAGCGGACCCGTCGGGGGGCAGGCCGGGATCGGCAAGGGCCTCTGCAATGGTTCTGTATCCGCCCAGAACGGGCTCCTGTGCCAGGCTGCTGGTGGGCACCGAAACGGCCTGCACGCCTGAGGCGTAGTTCTTGGCAACGTCATAGGCAAACGCGCTGTAGAAATAGTGCTTGCCGTTGGTCAGGCCCGTGTCCGTGAGGGCGGTGCCGGCGGTGTCAAATACTGTGTCGCCGTCCGTAGCGGAGGCCGGGTAGCCCGCCTGCTTGCGCTGGATGCGCACGCCGGCAAGATCGGCGTCCGTCGGGTTGACCCAGTAGAGCGCGACCTGGGCATCACCAGCCACGGCGGTCAGGCCGGTGACGTTTCCCGGGGCGGTGGCGTCCGGTTTGCAGGCGGACAGTCCCACGGCGATGGTGACAAGCATCATGAGGATGCCTTTCCGAAGAGTCCGGAATCGATACTGCGTTTGTACGGCGAGCGAAGTCATATTGTTTTCCTTTCCAGAATACCGACTATCCCGACAGACATTAACGACAAATCTTAACTCGATTCAGACAAACAACGCAAGAAAACTGCAAAATTCCCGGCCGGTCACTTTCTTGATGCGGCTGGCGCGATCGGACGTGATAGAATTCGCCGAAACGTTGAGGAAATGCATTATGAAAACGCGTCGGGAACGGTTTGTTGAATATATCCGGAACGGTGGAGAACGACCGTTTGTATCCCTGCAAATCGGTGCCGGGGCGGGATTTGACACGAAATTGGCCGGCAAGGAATGGGTCAGTGAGACCACGGTCGAAGACACGATGCATGCCTATGAGATCGTGGGCGGCGACGCGCTGATCAATCTTGGTCTGCCCGACTTGGGGCAGGCCGTGCCCGAACTGGCCTGGAAAAGCGAAGCTTCCGAAGCGAACGGGGAGAAGCGGACGCGTTCCTGGCTGGAAACACCCCACGGCATGCTGTCTTGGGAACTGCACGAACGGCCCCGGCAGGGTTCGACGCCGGTGAAATACCCCATCGCCTTCGGCGATTCGCTCGACCCGGTCCGCTGGCTCATTGACCGCCAGTACGAGGCGCTGCCGAAGGTGGCCGAGTTGGTGGGGCCGGTGGTGGCGCGGGTGCATCCCGAATGGCCCGTGTGCCTCCAATGGTCGGTGCAGCCCTTTGAGATGATGTGCCTGGCGACGGTGCCCGATGCGGTCCTGTTCGCCATGACGGACCTTGACGGTTATCGCGAACTGTGCGACCGCGTCCGCGATGTGAACATCGCGCTGTGCCGCGCCGTGATCGGCGGCGGCGCGGACTTCATCTTCCTGGGCGGGCCGGGTCGCGAGATGATGTCGCCCCTGCTCTACGAGACATTCATGGTGCCCGACTCGCAGGCCATCACGGCGGCGGCGCACGACGCGGGCGGCCTGGTCTACTCGCACATCTGCTCGCCCATTCAGCCCTTTCTCGACATGGGTTATTATGGACAGATGGGCATTGACTTGTTCGAGACGCTGTCGCCGCCGCCGGTGGGCAATGTCGCGTCGCTGGCCGATGCGCGGGCGAAACTCCCGGAAGCAATGTGCACCCGCGGCAATATCGGGCTCGATGTGCTGCTCACCGGCACACCCGACAGCGTGCGCGCGGCGACAGAACGGGTGATCGAATCCACCCGCGGCACAAAGCACATGGTTGCCGCGTCGGACTACCTGTTCTACGACATCCCGCTGGAGAACGCCAGGGCCGTGGTGGAGACGGTGGAGGCGTGGTGCTGAACCGTGTGGGGCTGGCCCCGTCGCCACACTCCTAATGACACGGCCAATCGTGACATAATGGGTGACAGGTGGGCTTGTTCCCTCAAACAGGCCCATGACGCGCGGGAAGGCATGTTCTGTTGAGAATTCTGCACGTATACAAAGACTTCGACCCGCCGATCCACGGCGGCGTGGAGCGGCACATGGCGCTCATGTGCCGTTTTCAGCGGCAGTGGGCCGAGGTGGAGGCGCTCACGTGCAGCCGGTCGTGGCGCACGGCGGTGGTGGAGCGCGATGGCACGCGGGTGACCGAGGCGGGCGAGTGGGGCCGTCTGCAGGGTGCGCCGTTGGCACCGTCGTTTCCATGGCGGATTTGGTGCAGCCGGGCGGACGTGGTGGTGGTGCATTCGCCGAACCCCACGGCCGAAGTGGCGGCGCTGCTGGCGCGGCCGCGCGGCGCGGTGGTCGTGCGCTACCACAGCGACGTGGTGCGGCAGGCGTCGGCCATGCGGTTTTACGCGCCCGTCCTGATGCAATTCCTGCGGCGAAGTGCTATGATTCTCCCCACTTCACAGGCCTATGTGGACAGTTCCCCGATACTTTCGCAAGTGCGCGATCTGTGCCGGGTCGTGCCGCTGGGCATTGTGGCGCGGGAGTTTGACGCGCCCGACCCGGCGCGCGTGGCGGCGCTGCGTGAGGCATACGGTCCCGACTATGTGCTCTTCTCCGGCATGCACCGCTACTACAAGGGCCTGCCCGTGCTGGTGGAGGCGGCGAAGGCGATTCACGCGAAGGTGGTGATGGCGGGGGACGGCCCCGAGCGGGCTTCGGCGATGGCATTGGCAAAGAAACTGGGCGTGGACATCGCGTTTCCCGGTTCGCTCAGCCAGGCGGACCTGGTGGCGCACCTGCACGGCTGCGCCGTGTTTGCGTTTCCGTCGGTCGAGCGCAGCGAGGCCTTTGGCATTTCCATTCTGGAGGCCCACGCCTGCGGCAAGCCGGTGGTGGCGACGAGACTGGGCACCGGTGTTGAACATGCAAACCTGGACGGCGTGACCGGCGTGAACGTGCCGCCGCGCGACCCGGCGGCGTTTGCCGGGGCGGTGAACATGCTGCTGGCCGATCCGGCCCGCCGCGGGGCGCTGGGCGTGCACGCGCGCGACCGGGTGCGCGCCGAGTTCAACGTGGAGGCCGTGGCCCGCGCCGAGTTTGAACTGTACCGGGAAGCCGCCCTAATGAAAGGTCTGAATGCGGATTAACGATTATGTGGTGTATGCGCTGATGCTGGGCGCGTCCACGATACTGTCGCTGGGGCTCACCGAGGCGGCCCGGCGTCTGGCCCTGCGCTGGAACCTGCTCGACCACCCCATTGGCCGAAAGGCGCACAATGCACCCACGCCGCTC
>CAIXUF010001432.1 GCA_903922535.1 Candidatus Hydrogenedentota bacterium | reverse complement strand
TTTCCACCATCTTCATCCTCCTGGCCAAAAAAGATCGGAAAAATGAGTTCGCGATATCCCAAAAACGGGCAGTTATACGAGAGAAACGGGCGTTTCCCAATCGTATCAAACCTAATTGGTCGGGCGAGCTGCGGTCCATGACCTTGCTCGTTAAGGTCTTGGGCCGCGCGTTCCGGACCCACGGCTAGCACTTCTTCTCTCATTAGGCCGCTCAAGAGCCGGGCATGGACATTGTCACATTCTTGGCAACAACCGCAGTTTGTCCAGTCCCTGAACTCCCTACACATCGGGGAGATTACTAAATCAAGCACAGGAGTATCCGTGCGAACACAGACTCTGCTGCTGAGAGGTGACTTGTCCCCAAAAGGAGCAAACTCAATGATTGTTGTGGGCTGCCTAAATGAAACACACATGGCAGTTTGATGAGCATTCATGAGGTTATTTGGAAGAATGCCCTCTCCCCTCAACTTGGCCGTCTCGGGATGGCCTTCCCAATCATTTGTGATATGAACCGGTCGAAACGGCCATTCATGCAACTTCGCCATGACTTGACTCCTACATTCCAAGAAAGAAGGTGGTTGAATCCTTGACATGACATTACTGCGTAACTTAACTTAATAATGTGTTGTAGGGACACTCGCCCCGGCTATCTAACCCAAGGCATCCCACCCGCCCTCACCTCCGAGCACCACCACGACCTAAGTTTATTATAATGGCAAGAACGGTCCTTTTCAACACGACATGGCGCTCCGGTGAGGTCTTTACATGAATTGACATGCATGGTGGTATGGCGTGCTGACATCGTCGAGCATCCGTGACGGGGTTAGGCCCCCCAGGAGGAGATTCGGTACTCAGCGAGTCGGAAAACGGGAAAACGGGGGAAACGCCTCGATCACCAAGCGCTGAGCCACAATAATGGTTCCATGCCGTCCTTTCCCGAAGGGAATGAACGAAACTCCAAAGCGACCCGTCTATTCTTCTGTTCGACCGGACCTGCACTCTGGAAGAGCTATAGCTTTCTCCGCTGTCATCGCCTCAAGCATGTGGTGTATCTCGCTCACTTCGCGCCGCAGCGCCTTCAACTCCGACTCCTGCTCCGCCTCCTCATCGGACAGGAACCAGGCCGCCATGAGCCCGGACAGGCTGCCGAACATCCCCACGCCTGCAAACATGAGGATGGTGGCCACCAGCCGGCCTTCGGGCGTGACGGGATAGCGGTCGCCGTATCCGACGGAGGTGATGGTGCTCAAGGCCCACCAGAGCGCGTCACCGGCAGTCTTTATGTTGGACGACGGGTCGTCTTCAACCTGGAGAATGGCCGCGCTGGAGAAGATGATCACGAGAAAAACCACTGTGGCAAGCGCAAGCAGCGTGTTTTCCGCGCGGTGCCGAAGGATGATTTGCGAGATGGTCTTGGTTGCCCTGAAACCGCGAATGACCCGCAGGATGCGGACCATCCGCGCAACCCGGCCTGATCTGAGCAGGCCAACGGTTGGGATGGAGGAGATCAGATCCAGCCATCCCCAGCGTGCCAGGTATTTCCAACGGTCGGGCGCGCGGTACAGGCTGATAAAGAAGTCCATCAGAAACAGAACGCAGACAAAGTTGTCGGCATACTGCAGGATGCGCTTTGTCTCCAGACTGGATATGGCCGTTTGGACAGCGAGCCCCCCGAGCGCATAAGCGCACAGAACCAGCATGAACACTTGATAGGCAAGAGACGGTGAACGCGTTTTATGCGTGTCCATTTGATGTGTGGATCCCCAACGGGCCGCGTGCCTGTTCGGCACGCATTGTCCCTGGAATTCAACCCGCAAGCCGCAGTGCAATGGCGTGATTATAGCCTTATCGGCGTAACAGCACGCAACAAAGGGGACTGTTCGACGTGACCCCGCGCGCCTGTTTCCGCAGGGTCCGGCCTTGGCTGCGGCCGGGCAGGGCGTCCGCGTTTTGCACTGGGGGCGGGGCATTGTTTACCATGGCACCAGAACGACGTTTTCCCAACCGGATGACCTGATTCACCCATGAACACCTCACAGATACTGGAATTGTTGCGGCTGGTGGCCGGGGGCGGCGCCTCTCCCGAGAGCGCGCTGGACCGGCTGCGGTCGCTGCCCTTTGAGGATCTTGGCTTTGCCAAGGTCGATCACCACCGCCACCTGCGCATGGGCTATCCCGAGACCATCTTCTGCGAGGGCAAGACCCCCGACCAGATTGTCACCATCGCCAACCGCATGCGCGAACATGGCAGCAACGTGCTGGGCACGCGCTGCAAACCGGAGGCCATGGAGGCGGTGCTCGCGGGATGTCCGGGCGCGGTGCGGCATGAGGCGGCGCGCGCGTTCACCATCACCGTCGCGCCGTCGGCGCCGCTCGACGGGTATGTGGGCGTGGTGTGCGCCGGCACCAGCGACATTCCCGTGGCCGAGGAGGCCGTGGTCACCTGCGAGGCGATGGGCTGCCGCG
>CAIXUF010001431.1 GCA_903922535.1 Candidatus Hydrogenedentota bacterium | reverse complement strand
GATCGTGCTCGACATCATGCTGCCCGGCCGCGACGGACTCAGCATCCTGCGCCAGCTCCGCGACAAGAGGAAGGCCGTGCCGGTAATCCTGCTCACGGCGCGCACCACGCTGGACGAGCGCATCGAGGGGCTGAACCTGGGCGCCGACGACTATCTGACCAAGCCCTTCTACGTGGAAGAACTCATCGCCCGCATCCAGGCCGTCATGCGGCGCTCCTCGGGCGAAAAGCTGACGACGCTCCACGCGGGCAATGTTGCGGTGGACCTCGTCACGCGCGAAGTCACCCGCAACGGCGAGCCGGTGCACCTGACCGTGCGCGAATTCGCGCTGCTCGAATACCTGCTGCGCACGCCCGGCCGGGTGTACGCGCGCACCCAGATCATCGAGCATGTCTGGGGCTATGACTTTGACCCCACCACCAACCTGGTGGATGTGCACATCCAGCGCCTGCGCAAGAAACTGGACGCCGCGGAGGGCGACTCGCTGATCGAAACCGTGCGCGGCGTCGGTTACCGCATCCGGAAAGACTGAGCCATGCTGCGCGCCCGCTCCTTCCGCCTGCGCATCGCGGCCCTGTCCACGCTGCTCTCGGGGCTGGTCCTCGCGGGGTTTGGCGTCTGGGCATGGTCCATGGTTTCGCGCTCGGCCATGGAGCGCATCGACACCACGCTGCGGGACATGGCCCAGCAGCACCTCAGCTTTCCGCGCAACCCAGCCCACTGGGAATCGGTGGACCAGTCGCTTCAATACGTGTTTGGCGAAGACAACGACGTGCTGCTCAAGGTGGTGGACGCACAGGGAAAGGTGCTGCACCAGTCTGCGGCCTGGCCCGAGGGTTTGACGGATGCGCAGCTGCCCGCACCGGGCCCGATGGGACCACCGCCACCGGACCGGCCCGCCTTCGATCCGCTCTGGCGCGGTCCACGCGACGGGATGCGTCCGCCCATGGGTCCGCCTCCAGGCCAGGGGCCGCCCTGGGCTCAAGACGGATTCCGCCACGGGGGGCGCGGGCCGAATCCGGACCGGCATCAACCGTCCTCCGACAAAGGCGATCCGGCGTTTCCGCCCGACTTTGACCACAACGGTCCTCCCTTTCCAATGCGTCCGCTGGCGCTCCGGCAGCCGGTGATACGCATGGTCGGATTCGGCGGCAATGCCTGGCAGATGGGTGTGTTTGGCAATCCGGACGTGACACTTTACGCCGGTATCGGACTCAAGGCCCACGCCGCCGAACTGGCCCGGGTGCGCACGGCCTTTGCGGTGGCCTTTCCGGCGGCGCTGCTGTGCATTGCGCTGGGAAGCTGGCTGTTGGCGGGCCGCGCGCTGCGGCCCGTGCGCGAACTCACCCGCACCATCACGCAGGTCTCGGCCAAGGGGCTGAACCAGCGGGTCTCGCCCGATGACCGCGCCGTCGAGTTTCAGGAACTGCTGCTGGTGTTCAACGCCATGATGGAACGGTTGGAGCGCAGTTTCACGCAGGCCATGCGTTTCAGCGCCGACGCGGCCCACGAACTCAAAACCCCGCTGACGATTTTGCAGGGAGAGTTGGAGCAGGCGATCCAGCGGGCCACGCCCGAACAGGAAAAGAGCCTGGCGCGCCTGCTCGAAGAGGTGCAGCGGCTCAAGTCCATCGTCCAGAAACTGCTGCTGCTCGCAAAAGCCGATGCGGGCCAGATCACGCTGCACCGAGAGCCGGTGGACCTGAGCGCGATGCTGGAAGACATCGTGGAGGACATGGCCATCCTCGCGCCCAAGCTCGACATTCAGTCGAAAATACAGGAGGGTGTAACCGGTTCGGCCGACGGTGACCTGCTGCGGCAGGCGGTGCAGAATCTCGCCATGAACGCCGTGAAACACACCCCGGACGGCGGCAAGATCCGCGTCTTCCTCCAGTTGCGGAAGGGGATAATCCGGTGCACGATCCAGAACAGCGGCGACATTCCGCCGGGCGACCGGGCCAAGGTCTTTGAGCGCTTCTACCGCATCGACGCCTCGCGCACCCGTGAAGGGGACGCCGCCGGAAACGGGACAGGCACCGGGTTGGGGCTGAGTCTAGCCCGCGAAATCGCGCGGGCGCACGGTGGCGACGTAGTCCTGGACGACACGACGCCGGGCGTGGTGAGTTTCACGCTGCAACTGCCGGTGTGAACGACTGCTAACCCCGCGCTTTACGGCTTGCCGTCCTGTTCCAGTCGTTTGGAGACCCGGTCAAAATCCTCGTCCGGTTCTTCCGCCTCCACCTGAAGCCGCCGGACGCTGAATTTTTCATATTCGCTTTCGGCGAGTTGCTGGGCGATTTCGGCCGACACCTTGCCTGGATGCTCCAGCACTTCACGCCCGTTGAACTGGAGGAAGGCATCCAACTTGGCGCGCCAGTCGGCCATGTGCATGGGTTGCTGGCGTTCGGCCTGGTCTTCGGCGTAATCGAGATACATGGTGACTATACGGTTGAGACTGCGGACCTCGTCTTCGGTCAGATAGTTCTTGGCGGTGGCGACATCGGTCTTTCGGACTTTCGCCCCTTTCCAGAAGGTCAGGCCCATATTGGGCTTGTCGGCGCTGGCGCGCTCGGCGATGAGTTCGGCCGCCGTGTGGCGGTGGATGGCCCAGTGGAGCTTGTTCTGGACCGTGGCGAAGAAATCCTGCGTGACCGGCGCGTGGGGATCATAGTCCACGGACAGTGCGTAAATATCCGTGATCTTCCGATAGAATCGCTTTTCTGAGGCACGAATGTCGCGGATGCGTTCGAGCAGTTCGTCAAAGTAGTCCGCGCCAAGATTGCGGCCTTCCTTGAGCCGCTCGTCGTCCATGACAAAGCCTTTGACGAGGTATTCGCGCAACCGTTCCGTGGCCCATCGCCGGAACTGGGTGCCCCGATGGGAGCGCACCCGATAGCCGACGGCAATAATGAGATCCAGGTTATAGTAATAGGTGCGATAGTTTTTCCCATCGGATGCAGTTGTTAAGAATTCCTTAACAACTGAATTTTCACGCAACTCCCCTTCCTGGAATATGTTACGGACATGCATGCTGATGTTGGGCCTGGTCGTCTGGAACAAATCCACCATCTGCGCCTGGGTCAGCCAGACCGTCTCGTCCTCCAACCGGACGTCAATGCGGGTCTTGCCGTCCTCCGGTTGGTAGATGAGGATTTCGCCGAGCGGCTTGGTGCCGCCCAATTGAATTTCGTTCTTCTTTGCCATGTCCTTTTCCCCCAAGTCATGCAACTCGGGCGCTGACGCCCTGCATATTCAAACGGTCTTGCAACTTCTCCGGAAGCCGACGAGACGCGGCGCTCCCAGCAGTACTTCCCGACACTTCTCATCCATCCCCGGCCATCATCCAGTAATTCATATTGGGCCAAATTGCCCCTAAACGCAAATAACTTCCGAACACATCGCCTGTGCGGAGCGTCCGTGGGGGCAAGTCAGGGACGGACTAATGGCTAAGAGCTTGCCTGCACCGGACTCGCAATGTTTTGCAAGTCACGGTCCAAGGCGGCGCCATCAAAGGGAATGACGATTATCTTGCTGCCATGACCGTTGTTTCCCGGTTGCTGCTCTTTGGGCGTATCCAACGCCGCCAGCGTAACCGCAGTCACGTGGCCTTTTTCAAGAAGCACCCCGGGCCGCTCCAGTTTGTGCCAATGATTGACCGTGCCGTCGGTGTAGCGGATGAAATCTGTGGTCGGATCATACGCCAGGCCCCGGTTGACCCAGTCACGCTTGCCGTCTTTGGAGATGAGATGGTAGGCCTTTCGCGTGCTCCAGGAATTGACGACAATCTGATAGAGACCGCCGGAATAAAAGACAACAGGGTCCTCGAAATCGGGAATGCCTTTTGGAAAAACGGACGGCCCTGTCGATTTATAGGGTCCCAGAATGCCGTCGGCAGCCTTGCTGATGAAGACCTGCCCGGAACTCGGCACAATCATGTAGTCGCCATCGGGCCGCACCATAATGCTGATGTTGGATGCGCCAAGCCCTTTGCCTTTGATCTTCCCCAGGTGTTTCCAAGGCCCATCCGGAGACTTGGAGACAAACACATCCCCCGGCCGGGTGCAACTGACCACCACGGCATAACGGCCGTCCGGCAGAACCAGCGCGGTCACGTTGTGGCCTTTGCCCTCCTGATCGTTCGGCCAGCAAAGGCCCCTGTCGACGTATGGACCGGTGAGGGTATCGCTGACGGCATGAACGGCTTTCGAGTTAACCCAATCGCCGTGGCCCCTGCCCTGGTCCCAGCGACTGGCAAAGATATGATATTTGCCCTCCCGTCCCCTGATGATCTGTCCGTCCCAATAGCACCATTGCTTCATGGAGGCGTCTTCAAGACCGTTCTTGGCGTCGCGGGGACCCACTTCAGCGGTGCCCCACACGTTCGGGGTCAACTGGTCCGTGATCGGCATGGGCATGAAATAATCAATGAATGTTTTCGCCGGGGCTGGCTTTGTCTCTTGGGCGAAGCCCGTGATAGCCAGGACCAAACAGGCCAACCCTGTCAACCCAAGCGCACGACTCACTTAAGCAGCCCATTCATCCAGTCGATGCAGTGGCCGGTCCAGGTCTCCAGCACCTTGTCGCCGCGGCCCATGCCGAAACCGTGGGGACCCTTTTCGTAGATGTGCATTTCGGCGGGCACCCCGGCCTTGTGCAGCGCCAGGTAGAACTGAATGCTGTTCTCCGACGGCACCCCCGTGTCGGCCCAACTCGCCACGAGGAAACTCGGCGGCGTCTTGGCGTTGACCTGCTCGTCATTGCAGAGCGACTGGACCAGCGCCGGGTCAGGATTCTCGCCCAGCAGGTTCTTGCAGGAACCCTGATGCCCGTAGGGCTCCTTGAGCGTGATGACCGGATAGATGAGAATCAGGAAGTCCGGCCGCGTGCCCACTTTCAGGAGCGGATCGGTTGCGTTGGGGTCGCCTTCCACATAGTGCGTGCCCGCCGTGGACACCAGATGGCCGCCCGCCGAAAAACCGAGCATGCCGATTTTGGCGGGGTCTATCCCCCATTCCGCCGCGCGCGACCGCACGATGCGCATGGCCTGCTGCGCGTCCGAAAGCGGGGCCGGGTGCCGGTAGGGTGCCACCCGGTAGCGCAGCACGAAGCCCGTGACGCCGTGCTTGTTCAGCCACTGCGCCACCTCGTAACCCTCATAGCCCATGGCATGGCCGCCGTAACCGCCGCCGGGACACACAATGACCGCCGCGCCGTTCGCCGTATCCTTGGGTGCGGGAAAGATGGCCAGCGTCGGCTTGTCCGCATCCGCGTCGCCCAGTTTGCCCGGCGTGCCGCCGGGCCACACCAGTTCCACCGGCGTTCCGGCAGGCGGCGCCACCGCCGCGCGTCCCGCCCCCGCAGTCGCCGCCAGCAAACACGTCAAAGCCAAGATTCCAAGTGCGTTCTTCATGTCCAATCTCCTCTTTTGGAAACCCCATGATAGCAGACACAGCCCCGTGCGGCGCACCTTGGCGCGGGGTTGGGGTTGGCATGGACGAACACGGACGGGCACAGACAGACACGGACGGTGATTGGTCCAAGGACCTGATTGATTCCGTGTTTGGCGAAAGGCTCCGGATTGATATACCCTTGTTGCATGCTCAAAACACCCGAAAAGCCCTCCGTACGCAAACCCGAGTTGCTCGCGCCCGCAGGGCGCATCGAAACCTTTGCCGCCGCCCTCGACGCCGGGGCCGACGCGGTGTATGTCGGCGCGCACCGGTTTAACGCACGGCTGCGCGCACCCAATTTCAGCCTGGACGAGTTGTCGCGCATGGCCGCCTATGCCCACTGCCTCGGTAGGAAGCTCTATATCACCCTCAACACGCTCATCAAGGAGTCCGAACTCCCCGATTTGGCGCAGTTGCTGGATGAATTGCGGCGCATCGGCCCCGATGCGCTGATTGTGCAGGACTTGGGCGTGTTCCGCATGGCACGCAAACTCTGCCCCGAGATCCCCCTCCACGCCTCGACCCAGATGACCATTCACACACCGGACGGTGCGGCACAGGCCAAGCGCATGGGATTTGAACGGGTCATCCTCGCGCGCGAACTCACGCTCGACGAAATCCGCGCCATCAAGGCCGCCTCGGACATCGAACTGGAAACCTTCGTCCACGGCGCGCTCTGCTATTCCATCTCGGGGCAGTGCCTGTTCAGCAGCCGCATCCACGGCAAGAGCGCCAACCGGGGCCGCTGCCTGCAGCCCTGCCGCCGCCTCTTCGAGCAAACCGCCGAGGACCCTTCTGCCGCATACTCCATGCGCGACCTGGCGACCGCGCCCATCCTGGAACGGCTCATCGCCGCGGGCATCCGCTCGTTCAAAATAGAGGGGCGGCTCAAACCGGCGGAAACCATCGCACAGACCGTGCGCGCCTACCGGCTGCTGATCGATTCCTGGCCGCGCATCACCCGCGAGGTCATAGAAGAGGCCCGTGAACTGCTCGACACCGCCGTCGCCCGCGAGGCGTCCACCGGCTATTTCCTCGCCCCCAGGCCCGAGGGCATCGTCGGCGGCCAGGACGCCCAGTCCGGACGGCCCATGGGCACCGTCGAGGCGGCTGGCAAGGACTGGTTTGCCATCACCCCGCTGGCCATGATCAAGGTGGGTGACCGCATCCGGATTCAGGTGGAAACAGGCAAACCGCCCAAAGCATTTATCGTGCGCGACATCCGCAAAGACGGGCGCAGCGTCAAACGCTCCGCACCGGGCAAGCGGGTCGAAATCCCCGTGGTCTTTGCCGTGCCCCAGGGCGCGGCCGTCGTGAAGGCAGCCGACACCGACGCCGTACGCAAGGGCGATGTGAAACGGGTGGAAAAGGCCCTGGCCGCCATGACCGCACCGTCCCGCGCCGCTTTCGCCGCACAGGTGAAGGAGGCGGGTGGCGGCATGGTCGTCGAAGTCCAGGTCGGCGCTGAAACGGTGCGCGTGCGCCATCCCTTTACCCGGCGGGATGAAGTGACGCCCGAACAGGCCGCGACAATTCTGTCCGAGGCCACGGAAGACGCCTCGATCCGGCTCGCGGTGGAGAAGCCGCACGGGCCGCTGGCCGTGACGGCGGCCGAACTGGCCACATTTCGCAACACCATTTTGAAACGCGTGGACCGCGCGCTCGACGCGCAGCGCGATGCGGCAATCGAATCCTGCGCGCCAGCACAGGCCCCGCCTGTGCGCGATCCGAATCAACCGCCGCGCCGCTGGATCATCGCCGCCTCCGCCGCACAGGCGCTGGAGATTTCGAAGACCGCGCAATTCGACGCCGGTCGCGACAATCTGTGGCTCGTCCCGCTGAAGGATATCGAAGACCCCTCGTTTGCAGCGCTGCTCAAGTCCGGTAACACGGGCGTGGTCCTTCCCAACTTCTATTTCACCCCGGAAGAGCGCGAAAGCGCCCTGCGCCTGCTCAAGCGCGCCCAGGAAATCGGCGTGCGCACTGTTGCCATATCCAACCCCGGCCATTTCCACCTGCTCCGAACGGCGGGCCTGCGCAAAACCACGGTCTTGTCCCTGCCGGGCATCGGCTGCCTGAACAGTGCCTGCCACGCGCAACTCGTCGAATTCGGCGCCGACACCATCGCGGCATCCCTGGAATGCGATGCGGAGACCTGGTCCGCCCTGTGCCGCCGCATGGAACCCGCGCGCCTCGCCATCATGGCCCACGGCCACGCGCCCCTGTTCCAGTCCCGCGCGCCCGGCCCGCACACCATCACGGGCGACCTCACCCTCGCCGAACCGCGCAAGACGCTGCGCGTCGTCACCCGCGATGGCATCACCGCCACGCTTGAAGCCGCGCCGTTCATGCTCGAATCGCACCGTCTGGGAGAACTGGCGGCCACGGACCTGGTCTACGACTTCACCTGGTCACAGGATGAAGACCCCGTCTATCTCGGCGAGTTGGTCAACATCATCGAACAGGGCCGGCAACTCGCCACCCACACCGTACATCCGCTCGACCGGGCGCTGGAATAGTGCGGGCACCCTACACCAGTGCGATTTGCCTTTCCCCGGCCCAAAGGGGTACAAAACTCTCCCGGACACTTACAACCTCCCAAGAAGGAAGATCGCAATGAATGACATGACGCGGCGTGGATTTATGGCGGGCACTCTCACAGCGGGTATTGGCGTGGGACTCGCGGGCGCATTGCCGTCCATGGCCTATGCGGCGGCCGCCCCGGCGGCAGGCGCGGGCATGAAACTGGGCATGGTCACGTACAGGATGGGCGAGAAGATGTCTGTCGACGAGCTGATCGACCTGTGCAAGAAGGCCGGACTGGCCGGCGTTGAACTGCGCACCACCCACGCGCACAAGGTCGAGCCCACGCTGTCCAAGCAGGAACGCGCCGACGTGAAGAAGAAATTCGCCGATGCGGGTGTCGTCATCGCAGGCCTGGGCACGACCTGCGAGTTTCACGCCAAGGATGAGGCCGTCGTGCGCAAACAGATTGAGACCGCCAAGGAATTCGCCCAGCTTGCCGCCGATGTCGGCTGTCCCGGCATCAAGGTGCGGCCCAATGGCAGCCACAAGGACGAGGATTTCTCCAAGACCATCGAGCGTATCGGCAAGGCCTGGGGCGAGGTGGCCAAGTTTGCCGGCGGCCTCGGCATCGAGGTGCGCATGGAGGTCCACGGCAACGAGGACTCGCGCAAGCCCGCCAGCGTCCGCAAGATGCTCGACATTGCCAACCAGCCCAATGCCAAGGCCTGCTGGAACTGCAACGGCGGCGAAGAGGACGCCAGCGGCAGCATCAAGGCCAATTTCGACCTGCTCAAGGGCGCCATCGGCGAGGTGCACATCAACGACATTGGCATCCCGAAATACCCCTGGCAGGAATTGTTCACCCTCCTGAAGGACAGCGGCTACCAGGGCTTCTGCCTGGCCGAAATCGATTACAACGAAGAGCCGGTCCGGTTCATGCAGTACTACCGGATGCTGTTCGATCTCTACACCGGCCAGTACAAGTATCCGAATGCCTGACACGCCTATCGAAACGCCGACCTCCTGTTCTGGTAATTCGGTCGATCGTCTGCCGGGAAAATCCGGCGAGACGCCGGCGCTCCCAGTGAAACCCTTGAATCCCGAGGACCCGGTGGAACGCCTGCCGGGCGTCGGGCCGAAGCGGATTTCTTTGCTTGAAGGCGCAGACGTGCGCACGTTGTATGATCTGCTCCATTACTTCCCGCGCAATCACCGGGACTACGCGAGCATCACACCCATCGCGGCCGCGACGCAGGACACGACCGTCACCGTGCGCGGCGTCATCACCGCCTCGCGCAATATCCGCCTGCGCGGCCGCCAGTCGCTGGCCCACATCACCCTGCGCGACGACACCGGCACCCTCGGCGCCACTTTCTTCGGCCGGGGCTTCCTTGCCGACACCGTGTTCCGCAAGGGCGCGGAAGTCATCGTGACCGGCAAGGTCGGCAGTTTCAAGGGCCCCTGCCTGTCCAATCCGGAATATGAGATCCTCGGGGGCGACGAGGAGGATCGGCTCAACACCGGCCGCATCGTGCCGGTCTACCCGCTGGTCGAGGGGCTGACCCAGCGCATGATGCGCCGCTGGGTGCGCGACGCGCTGGACGCCGTCGCGTCCGCCGTGCCCGAATGTCTCCCGGCCGAACTGCGCAAACGCCTGGAACTCATCGGTATCGGTCAGGCATTGCCCGCCGCGCACTTCCCCGACACCCATGAAGATACGGAAAAGGCCCGCCACCGTTTCGTCTTCGAGGAACTGTTCCTCATCCAGTTGGAGGTGCTGCTGCGCCGCGAACGGCTCACCGCCGCCGTGCCCGACCGGACGGGACATGTGATCAACGGCCCCCATCTGCGCGCACTGGACCGTCTGCTTGCCTTCCCCCTGACGGGCGCGCAGGAGCGGGTCATCTCCGAGATTCTTCGCGACATGGCCAGTCCGCGCCCCATGTTGCGCCTCGTACAGGGCGATGTGGGCTGTGGCAAGACCGTTGTGGCGCTCCACGCCGTCGCCGCCGCGGCCGACGGCGGCTTTCAGACGGCATTCATGGCTCCCACCGAAATCTTGGCCGAACAGCACGCCTTGGTGCTTCGCGGGTTCCTCGAACCCCTCGGCCTGCGCGTGGAAAGTTTCACCCGGTCCACCCCGGAACCCGCCAAGCTGCGCCGCCGCATCGCTGCGGGCGAAGTGGATGTCATCATCGGCACCCACACCCTGTTCCAGGAAAAAACGCAATTCCACCGGCTCGGTCTGGCCGTTGTGGATGAACAGCACCGCTTTGGCGTGCTCCAGCGCGCGCTTCTCGCGGCCAAGGGACCCCGTCCCGACCTCCTGCAAATGTCCGCCACGCCCATCCCGCGTACCATTGCCCTGACCTTATACGGCGAAATGGACCTGAGCATCATCGATGAAATGCCGCCGGGCCGCCAGCCCGTCAAGACCCGCCGGGTACCGTCCGCCAAAGTACCCGACCTGTACCGCTACCTGCGTGAGCAAGCCGAGTTGGGATTTCAAAGTTATATTGTGTGCCCGCTTGTGGACGAGTCGGAGACCAAAACCGCACTCACCCCGCTCTTGCGCCATTTCGAGGAAATCTCAACCGGACCACTGGCCGGCGTGCCCGTGGCCATGCTCCACGGCCGCATGGACCCCGCCGAAAAGGAGGCTGTCATGGCCCGCTTCAAGTCCGGCGAGGCGCACATTCTCTTTTCCACCACGGTCATCGAGGTCGGCGTGGATGTGGCCAAGGCGACCATCATGGTCATCGAGAACGCCGCCGATTTCGGCCTGACCCAGCTTCACCAGCTGCGCGGACGGGTGGGTCGGGGCGCCGACGCGTCCTTCTGTTTCCTGCTCGGCGAACCGCGCACCCCGGACGGGAAACGGCGTCTCGAAGCGCTCTGCGCGTCCAACAGCGGCTTCGACATCGCCGAGGAAGACCTGAAACTGCGCGGTCCCGGCGAATTTCACGGCCTGCGCCAGGCCGGGCTTGGCGACCTGCACATTGCCGACCTCGTGCGCGATGCCCGCGTAATCGACCTCGCCCGGCGCGAGGCCCAGGCGCTGCTCGAAAGGTACCCGGGGCTGAAGGGTCGCGGTCTTGCCCCCCTTGCCAAGGCCTTGGCCCGGCACCACGCCGAAGTGGAAACCTCGCAGGTGGAGGGGCTTGACGTGACGCTGTGATTGCGGCAAGCGCCTGAGCACCCCGGCTCCAGGAGGCAAGTTGAGAACGCCCGTCAACACCCCCATAATGAACGTTCTGGGTGTTTTGCTTTTGTATTGCCCCCGAACATCTCCCAACCCCGCGGACAAGTCCGAGAAAGGGAAAAGAGAAAGCATGAAGGCCGTTCGTGCCGCCTTTCTTGCGGGTTGCGTTCTCCTCTGGTTGTTCGCGGCCGCCCTGTGCCTTCAACTTGGCGGCCGGTACTGGGCAGACATGGCACACAAGCAGGGAGAAAGGTACGCCAGCAACAAGACGGTTCAGCAATTTGAAATTGAGCAGAAACTCGTGAATTCGATTCCCGCCCCCATTCCCCCGGACAACCTGCATCCCGCCCCGGGTGCCCCGAAAAGAGAATCATTCCTTGAGTTGACCGATTCGGAACAGAAGCGCCATTTTGCCGCGCAGCGCGAGGAGGCAGTCCTGGAATGCACCGGCGAGGGCAGGGTCCTCGCTGTTCATGCCCCCGTCCAACCCGAACACCTGAGTTTTTGGGCAAAGGGACTTGAAAATGGCGCGGACCTGACGGCGCTGTTTGACGGGTTCGAGGGGCAGCGCGCGGAAATGCGCCGCAACGTTCAAAACTTCTACTCCGCGCCCACGGAATTCAGGATCACCGACACAAATCGAAAAGACTACTGCCTGGAGGTCCGTCTTCTTCCTGCGACCGCCGGAGCGCCGGGCACGGTGCGGCTTCTTTGTTTCATTCGGGAGTCACTATATGAAGACTACTGGCTCCGCTTCCGGCCCCACTGCTATCGCGATGACCTGTGGTCGCCGTGCATTGTTTGGACGAACAACGCCGGATTTCGGGGCAACGACGTTATCCTGCCCAAGCCGCAGGGTGTTTACCGCATCGTGTGCGTTGGCGGCTCGACCACCTTTGAGGGCCGCCGCAACGACCTTACCTATCCATGCATTCTTCAGGCTAAATTGAGGGAGTTTCTCCGTACGGACAGGGTCGAGGTAATCAATGCCGGCGTGCCCTCATTGAATTCAGCGAAAGAGCTTCAGCGCTTTGATGACTATCTTGCGCTGCAGCCGGACATGATTATCCACTATAACTTCGTGAATGACATCGGCGGCATTCCCGGCGCTCTGGCGGCTGCAAAAGTGAATGACGGTTCTTTGGGGGAACGGGCGCTCGGCAAATTGAAACAGACTTTTCTCTGGCCGCTCCCTTCCTCCCTTCCATCCAAGAGTGACTTTCGCCAGACAATCCAGTGCACGCTGTCCAACATGAAGGCCATGGCGGACAAGGCCCACGGCGCAGGTGTGAGGATGGCATTTTGCAGCTTCGCCTTTCCCCGTCTCGAGGCGATGCAGTACGTTGAACGGATCGTCTTCGAAGATTTGACGTCGAAACCGCAGGGAGTCCCCTGGAGTTTCCGCCACTATTGCAGGGCTGTCGAGGCCTACAATGACGCAATAAGGGAATTGGCGGAAGCTGGAGGTGACCTGTACGTGCCCGTAAGCGAGGAAATGGCCGGCGGAATGAACTACTTCCGGGACATATGCCACCTTTATTTGCCCGCCATACAACTTAAGGCCGACATTATCGCCAGACATCTGGCACCGGAGATCAGCGCCTCGCTTCGGTAGAAAAAAAGGGGCGCGGAAGGGAACACCCAATCGCTCCGGCCGAACATTTGGCGTCTGACCAGCATGGGAGGAAAAAGACCAACCGGGGGAATGCCCGATTGTGCCGCACTGGACACCAGCGATACAAAACCGGCCTGCCACCCAAGTATCAGCGCCAACTTGGCGACATTCGGGACGACATTCGGAATCCCGCATTAGAGGCATTTGCGAAATAGCCCATTTTCGCGGCAGTGCCGGTCAGAGGGCACCTGCGACGGGTTTGATAGCGGCGTTGGCCCAAGTGCTGGACGGGCTGACAGGCCGTTGAAGGCTGTCGGGGGCTTTGGAGG
>CAIXUF010001430.1 GCA_903922535.1 Candidatus Hydrogenedentota bacterium | reverse complement strand
GTGAGGGCATGCACGTACACCGTTGGAACGGGGTTGCCGGTGGCCGTGTCGGTGACGTACCCGAAGAGAGTTCGGGGCAGGAGGGTGCCTTTGTCGATGGTCAGGTCTACACGGGTTGTCTGTCCGGCATGCACCACTACGCCCCTCTTCTCTGCCAACCCCGCGGGGAGGGAGTGGCCCAGTCGAAACGCATCAAAGTCGGCAAGGACGTATTCCCTGCCGCGCAGAAATTCGCCGGTGGTGCCGGGACTGTCCATGGCGTACTTTCGCTCTCTTTCGGCGAACCCGGCGCGCACGGTAAAGGCGAACGCTTCGCTCAGGTCGTCTGCCCGATAGGTTCCATCCGGGCCGGTTACCGCCGTTGTCCTTTCGGGCGCCTCCCAGGGATTCCCGTCCCCCGGCGAGCCTTCCCCCGTAATGTCAAGGTGAATTCCGGCGGCGGGCTTTCCGTCGGTGGTTTTGACCGTGCCGGCAATGGTTCCTCCGGCGCGGAGCATCAGTTCCAGGTCCTTGGCTTGCGGGATGACATCCGGGAAGTATCCCGCGCCATACCCTTTCCTGTAAACCGTGAGGATGCATTCCCCATCGCTGGGGAGTGCAATGTCAAAACGTCCCGACGCGTCGGAGAGGGCGGAGAAGACTTCCTGCGACGCGCGCTCCACGTCCCCAAACTGTTTTGCCACCAGAAGGCGCGCGCCCGTGATGGGGGTTCGGGCCTGGTCCACCACCCGGCCTTGGACGCGGGCGGCAACCTTGAGAAGTTCAAAGTCCACCTTTCGGTATTCTTCGTTCTCCTCCACAAGCGCCAGTCTGGGAACGGTGAAGCGGGCCCCGCCCCGGGCCGGCAGGGACACATAGCCGTCGGCCGATGCCATGAGTTGCGCCCTTCCAAACACAACAATATTGTCGATATGGTAGATGCCGTGCGCGTCGGTCTTGACCGAATGGAGGGCCCGGTTGGTGTCTTCCGCCGCCGCGCCTCCATCGACAACCAGTTCAATGCGTGCTCCCGCAAGGCCCTTCTGGTCGCTGTCCGTGACGCGTCCGGAGATGGTCGCCGGGGCGACCGGCTTGGAGGCGTTCTGGGTCGGTCCGATATTGGCAAGAGGCAATAAGACTCCGGTTTTGGACGCCTCTGGCGGGGCGGGTGGAGCGGGCTTTTCGGGGGAAGTCTTATGGGCGACATGTCTGGCATGCGCGGAGACAGGAACGTCTTCCGGGTTCGACTTCAGTGTCTCTCCGCGCGGACCTGACAGCATCGCGAGGGCGAGCAGGATGCCCACAACAAGAATCCCGGCGGCGATTTTGGTTTTCATGAGTGCCAAAGCTCCATAGCCAGCCGAAGCGGTGGTGCCGAAGAGGCCCGCAGGGACCGACGGGGCAGACTTCAGTCCCGCCAGGGCAGTCTTGCCAAGCGTGGCGGTCAGCGTGGCCGGAACCGGCGGGGCAGCTCCGGCGTCCAGTGCGGACGCCACCACCGCGGCAGAGACTACTAGCCCGCGTGCCCTGAGGAATCGTCGGATGGATTCGACGCCTTTGTTGATGCGATAACGCACGGTCGGAGGGGCAATGCCCAGATTGGCCGCAATAGCATCCTGGGTTTGCCCTTCGAGGAAACGCTGAACGATGACTTCCTTGAGTCCCTCGGGAAGCCGGGCAATGGCCTCATCCACCGAATCCCACACGTCATTCCATTCGGGGGTCTGGATGCCGGTTGCCGCTGCGGCGAACTGTGTTTCGCGGACCTGGCGATGTTTCTCCTGTCGGACGCGGTCCAGTGCGCGGTGCGCGGCGGTGCTGTGCAGCCATCCACCCAGGGAGGAACGGATTTGTCCCGCTTTCTGGGCAAGTTCAAGGAAGGATTCCTGCGCTATTTCTTCGGCCGCGGCAGCATTGCGCAGAATGCGCAGGCAGGTGCCGAAGACCATGGCCGAGTGGCGTGCGACAATTTCGGCGAAGGCGTCCGCGTCGCGCGTGTGCGCCCAGCGTTCCAAGAGTATTTGGTCCGGAAGTGGCATGGCTGCTTTCTGGTTGACCCGTTAGAATCTACCCCATATGGCGATGCCAATGCCCAAAAGAGCAAGTTGGGCAGTATTGCGGTTGGCGTGGGAACGGGCGGTGGTCTATGATGAACCCGGTCGCGGACGGCGGAATGGTTGCCGTCGGGCCGGGGGTATAATTTCATGACACTTTCTGCGAGTATGGCGTTGGTGGTTGGGCTGGCTTTGGGGCTGGCGGTGTCGGCATTCGTCTGGTGGACCACCCGGGTACAGGCTTCTAGGCTGGTCGCGGCGGAGCGGGGACTGCTCGACACGGAGAAGGCGCTCTTGGAAGAGCGCCGGGCGGCGGCGGAGCAGCGGGCCGTCATGCTGGAGGCGGCGCGGGCGGAGACGGCGGCGCGGCTGGACGAGTGCCGGGCGCTGTTGCAGGCGGAGGCGGGGTTGCGGGCGGCGGCCGAGGCGCGTTTGCCGCGCATCGCCGAACTGGAGCAGGCGCAACGCGATCAGGACATGCGGATTCAGGCACTGCAGACGGGGTTGTCGGCGGAGCAGGTGCGCAATTCGGATCTCGCGGCGCGGGCCGAGGAGGAGCGCCGGGCGGCGGCGGACAAGCTGGCCCTGCTGGAGGATGCCAAGACCCGGCTGGCGGACGCCTTTCAGGCGCTGTCGTCCGAAGCGCTCAAGAGCAACAATCAGGCCTTTTTGGAGCTGGCGAAAGAGAACCTGGAGAAGTTTCAGGAGACCGCCAAAGGGGACATGGCCCAGCGCCAGCAGGCGATTGACGAGATGGTAAAGCCGATGCGCGAGTCGCTGGAGAAGGTGAACCTTCAGATTCAGGCGGTGGAGAAGGAGCGGGTTTCGGCGTATACCGGCATTTCGGAACAGGTGAAATCGCTGCTGACTTCGCAGGACAAGCTGAACCGGGAGACGGGCCGCCTGGTGACGGCGCTGCGGGCGCCGCAGGTGCGCGGGCGCTGGGGGGAAATCCAGTTGCGGCGGGTGGTGGAACTGGCGGGAATGCTGAAACACTGCGATTTCGTGGAACAGCAAAGCACGGACTCGGAGACGGGCAAGCTGCGTCCCGACATGGTTGTGTCGCTGCCGGGGGGAAAAACCATCGTCATTGACGCCAAGGTGTCGCTGGACGCGTACATGAAGGCGATGGACACTGAGTCGGAGGACGAGCGCATGGTGTATTTCAAGACCCACGCGCAGCAGGTGCGCGCGCAGATTGTGCGGCTCGCACAAAAGTCCTACTGGGACCAGTTCACGTCGGCGCCCGAGTTTGCCGTGCTGTTCCTGCCGGGCGAGCCCTTCTTCAGCGCTGCGCTGGAGCAGGACCCCATGCTGATTGAGTTCGGGGTGGATCAGCGGGTGATTCTCGCCACACCGACCACGCTGATCGCGCTGTTGAAGGCGGTGTCCTATGGCTGGCAGCAGGAGAGCCTGGCCGAGAATGCCGAGGCCATCAGCCGACTGGGCAAGGAGTTGTACGAGCGTATCGCCAAGCTGGCGGAGCATTTCACGGGGCTGGGCAAGGCGCTGGACAAGGCCACCCATGCCTACAATGAAGCCGTGGGCACGCTGGAAAGCCGGGTCCTGCCCGGTGCGCGCAAATTCCGCGAGTTGAGCATCTCTTCGAAGTTGGATATAGTGGCGCTGGCGGAGAACACGCAGGTCACGCGCGAATTGCAGGCACCTGAATTCCGGGATGGGGGAGAGGTCGGGTAGCCGGGCGCATCCCCCTGTTGGCAATTCTTCCCAGTTGCTGTAACATGGGGGCGCTTCACGCTTGGATTAAGAATGGCTGTGTTGGTGTTCTTTGGGCGTCAAAAGGTGTGCAAAGAAAGAACAAAGGGACCAGAATATGAAGAAAAAGTTGGCGTTTGCCGTCCTCCTGCTGGCACTTGCGGGGCTTTCCCTGCCGGTCTACAACATGATCGTTCCGTACACGTCGAATCCGCTCCAGGATTTCAAGTCCAACGATCCGCTGACCGTACAGGCGACGGCGATCCTGGCGGAGAAATGCGCGGGTTGCCATTCCGTGGGTTCGGGGCTTCCGTTCTATGGCGCGCTGCCTGTGGCGAAACAGTTGCTCGCAATCGACATCAGCCTGGCCACGAAGAACGTGGACTATGTGAAAGAAGTGGCGCTTGACAAGCCGGTATCCGGCGCCGTGCTGGCGAAGACGGAGTATGTCGTGGCGAATGGAAGCATGCCGCCGGGACATTATCTGGCCATGCATTGGAATCACAAGCTCAGCGAGCACGACAAGAAGATGCTGACCGCGTGGGTGCGGGAGACGCGGGCCAGGCAGGCCTTGGCGGGCATTCCGCAGGCACTTAACGCGGATGTGCTCCAGCCCCTTCCCGATTCGGTGAAAGTCGACCCGGCCAAAGTCGCCCTCGGCGAGAGACTGTTTCACGATGTGCGTCTGTCCAAGGACAACACGGTGGCTTGCGCCACCTGTCACGATTTGAAGAAGGGGGGCACGGACCAACTGCCCTTCTCCAAGGGCGTGGGCGGCACGGTGGGCGGCATCAACGCGCCGACCGTGTTCAATTCGGGGTTCCAGTTCATCCAGTTCTGGGACGGCCGCGCGGCGGACCTTGCCGCCCAGGCAGACGGTCCGGTGAACAATCCGGCCGAGATGGCCTCCAACTGGAACGAAGCGACGGCCAAACTGAGCCAGGACGCGGCGTTCACGCAGGCGTTCAATGCCGTGTATCCTGACGGATACAAAAAAGAGAACTGCGTCAACGCCATTGCCGAGTTTGAAAAGACGCTGGTCACGCCGGGACCTTTCGACAAGTTCCTCAAGGGCGACAAGAACGCGTTGACGCCGGACCAGAAAGCAGGTTTGAAGGTTTTCCAGGACACGGGCTGCACGAACTGCCATTGCGGACCCATACTGGGCGGTCAGTCCTTTGAGCTGATGGGCCTGCGCAAAGACTATTTTGGCAAGCGCGGCAATGTGAAAGACGCCGATTACGGCCGCTTCAACGTGACCAAAGACGAGGCGGACAAGTACCGGTTGAAGGTGCCGACGCTGCGCAACATCAAGCTGACGGCACCCTATTTCCACGATTCCAGCACCAGCGACCTGGGCGAGGCGGTGAAGACCATGGCCAGATGCCAGTGCGGCAAATCGCTGAGCGCCAATCAGGTGGCGCAGGTGGTGCAGTTCCTGGAAGCGCTGACCGGCGAGTACAAGGGGCAGAAGCTTTGATCTTGTGCTGTTGAAAGCATGAATTCTTTTCGCGGCGGAACCGGTCACCGGTTCCGCCGCAGGTGATTTTACAGGTCCACGGCGAAGCGGTAGAATGGTTCGGCAGCAAAGTTCGTCAAGAAGGAAACTTGCATGAAGCAGAACAGACTCACCCGCAGGGGATTCATGGAACGGAGCGGCATGGCGGTGGGTGCGGCGTTGATGGGCGCCCATGCCGTTGGCGCGGGGGAGAAGGATGCCACGGCGCGCGGCAAACAGCCGAACATCCTCTTCATCTTCAGCGATCAGCAGCGCTGGGACACGGTTGGGTGCTACGGGGACAACATGGGCCGCGCCCTTGGGCTTTCTCCCAACCTGGACGCGATGGCCGCCGAGGGGGTACGCTTTCAGCATGCCTTCACCTGCCAGCCGGTGTGCGGTCCTGCCCGGTCCTGCCTGCAAACGGGCCTGTACGCCACCGAGACGGGATGCTGGCACAATGACATCGCGCTGCCGCTGGACGCGGTCACCGTGCCGCGGCTGCTTAAACCGGCTGGGTATGAGGTGGGCTACATCGGGAAGTGGCACCTGGCCTCGACCGGCAACCATCCCGACCACCACACCACCGCCGTGCCGCCCGAATGCCGTGGCGGCTATGACGATTTCTGGCTGGCGTCGGACGTGCTGGAATTCACCTCGCACGGGTATGACGGCCATCTCTTTGACGGCGACATGAAGCAGGTGGACTTTCCGCAGGGCCGGTACCGCGTGGATGCGCTGACAGACTTTGCCATCAACTACCTGCACAAACGCGACAGCCAGCGCCCCTTTTTCTTGTTCATCTCCTATATCGAGCCGCACCACCAGAACGACCACGGGTATTTTGAGGGGCCGGAAGGATCGAAGGAGCGTTTCAAGAATTTCCCGGTGCCCGGCGATCTGGAGGGCACCCAGGGTGACTGGCGAACCGAGCTGCCAGACTACCTGGGCTGTTGCAGGAGCCTCGACACCGCCGTCGGACGGCTGCGAAAGGAACTGGAGACGCTGGGTCTCGCGGAAAACACGATCATTGTGTACACCTGCGATCACGCCTGCCATTTCCGCACACGCAATAATGAATACAAGCGCTCCTGCCACGACAACAGCATCCGCGTCCCCTTAATCGTGTCAGGGCCGGGCTTTCGCGGCGGCAAGACGGTCAACGAACTGGCGAGTCTTATCGACTTGCCGCCGACAATCCTTGCGGCGGGCGGTGTGGACGTGCCTGCGGCCATGCGGGGTCGGCCGCTGCAGGAACTGGTCGGAGGGAAGGCGGAACACTGGCCTGAAGAGGTCTTCGTTCAGATCAGCGAAAGCCAGACTGGGCGGGCCATCCGCACGGCCCGATGGAAATACGCAGTGCTCGCCGCGGAAGATACGGACCATCCGAAAGACGGCCGCGCGGAACAGTATCACGAGGACGTTCTTTTCGACTTGGAGGCCGACCCGCACGAGCGTAACAATCTCGTTTCCGATCCGGCGTTCGAGCAGGTGCGCGCCGAACTTCGGGAACGGTTGAAACGGCGCATGCAGGGCGCGGGCGAACCCGCGCCGGAAATCGTGCAGGCAAAGGCCTGACGGGCCATTGAAGCCGCAGTGTGGCATGGCTATAATTTCGGCCCGTTACCGCAGTCCGTTTACGATGGAGTCATCCGACATGAAAATCACTCACGCCGACGCCTCGCCGATCTCCGCCAGAAACACCTTTGAAGGAGGCTGGCTGGCCCTCTATTCGACACCGCACGGATCGCTTCCGGTGCTTTCCGTATGTGGTTCTCCAGAGCAAATGGGTCGGCAGTATGGCGCGCTGGTGGGGGATTTGGTGAAGCGGAATGCCAACCGACTGGTGAAGATCTTCGAGGCTGCGGGACTTCCCGAGTTTGTGGTGCACAACATATTGGACAACGCCTGGGCGCGCATGGCGCCACACACGCCGAAACGGTTCATGGACGAAATGGCGGGCATTGCGCAGGGCGCGAAGACGGCGGGTGTGGAACTCAGCGTGCAGGAACTGTACCGGATTGTCGCCGCCACGAATTTTGACCTGTACAAGCGCGAGGAGCGGGCGCTTGAGTTTCTCGACGGCGAGACGCTGGAGGCGCTGCAAAACCTGGCACAACAGCGGCCCATGTCGTGCACGATGTTCGCGGTGTGGGGTTCGCGGACGGTGGACGGGAAGATGTTCTCGCTGCGCAATCTGGATTGGCTTTCGCAGAGCGGGATGCACGAAGACAGGCTGATCACGGTGTACCGGCCCGACAAGGGCATTGCCTGCGTGACGATGGGTTATGCGGGCGTGACGGGTTGTCTGGCCGGGATGAACGCGAAGGGACTGACCCTTTCGGAGGTGGGCGCGTTCAGCGCGCGGGAGGAACTGGACGGCACGCCGTGGACGCTGATCGCGCGGCAGATGCTGGAGGAATCGCTGACCCTGGAGGAGGCGGTGACATTTATTGAGGGCGCGAAGCACACCATCGGCTACAACTACTTGGTCGCCGACGGCGACCCGGAGCATTACGGCACGCCGGCGTTTGCGCCGCATGCCGCGGCGTTTGAGACCAACTTCGAATGCTGTGAGACCTTCCATGCGGGGGATGCGAAGGAGGCGGCGGCGGTGTGGACGGACTCCGCCGGGTTGGTCCATCATTACGGGTTGCCGATGAGCGAGGCGATTATGCGCGCCGACACCGCCTTCGGCTCCCGCAGTCGCGCGTTGCAGGCGGCGGATGACGGCCCGGGCGACCCGGACAACACGGGCAATCCCTGGGGCCGCGACTTTGCGGGAAGCACCTATACCACCTGCCACAAGCCGATGCACGACATGATCCGCGCCTATGAGACCGGGTCGGAATATGTCTTTCCCGTGCGTAACGCAAAGGTGATAGAGGCGGGCGTGCCGCGGAAGATCGGTGTCGAGGAGGCGCTGAACATCGCCGCGACCGTGGCGCACAATACGGAGATGCTGGCGGAGGACGACTGGGACGTGATGAGCGTGGTCTATACGCCGACCGACGGGGAATTCTGGGTGGCTTTTGAGTCGTGCGATGCGGAAGCGAATTGGAAGAATGCGCCCGACTCAGGATATGGGCACTTCAATTTTGGGGAACTGCTTGCGGAATAGTCCGCCCGGTTCCGCGATGGCGGGCCACGGATGGGAGCAATGGGTAGAATGTGAAATATGGAAGTTAGGGAGTTAGGGAGGGGCCTGCCGGGTTGGTTTTTTCGGGAAAGCCCCCGTGGGAATGTAGTAAACTTCCTGCATTCGGTCTTTGGGTACAGACGGCACAACAGAGGAGAAATGCATCCATGGCTAAGGTAGGGTTTGCGATTATCGGTTGCGGCAACATCGGCCCGGTCCACGCGGCGGCGATTGCCGCAGTGAACCAGGCGAAACTGGTGGCGGTGTCCGATGTGGTGCCGGCAACGGGACAGCGCCTCGGCGAGAAGTATGGTGTGGACATCTACACCGACTACCGCAAGATGATCGAGCGGAAGGACATTCAGGCGGTGTGCCTGTGCGTGCCGAGTGGGCTGCGGGCGGAAATCGCCGAGGACTGCGCCGAGGCGGGCAAGCACATCCTGTCGGAGAAGCCGCTGGAGGTGAGCACGAAGCGCATTGACCGCATCATCAAGGCGACGGACAAGGCGGGGGTGCGGCTCGGCTGCATCTTCCAGAGCCGTTTTGCCGAGGGGCCGCAGTTGATCAAAAAGGCCATCGACCAGGGGCGCTTCGGTCGGCTGTTACTGGGCGACGCGTATATCAAGTGGTACCGTTCGGCGGAATACTACGGCAGCGGCGCGTGGCGCGGCACGAAGAAGCTGGACGGCGGCGGGGCGCTGATGAACCAGGGCATTCACCAGATTGACCTGCTCCAGTGGTTCATGGGGCCGGTGGCGTCGGTGCGCGCCCAGAC
>CAIXUF010001429.1 GCA_903922535.1 Candidatus Hydrogenedentota bacterium | reverse complement strand
TCCGCCGGGCTGCCGCCGTGGAAGATGATCTCGCCGGCGGCATAGCCGCGCAGCCCCGACAGTTCGGCGATGACGCCGAGATCGGCGTCGTTAAGTTCGGCAAAGAGCGAACAGTGGCGCAGCCACTGTTTTCGCTCTTCCAGCGTTGACGCAGGACGTTTCAAGACGATTCTCCTGTGTGCGGACCCGTTAGAAGCACAACCCGTCCGCAAACAGCACTTTAGCACAGAGACGAGAACACGGTAGAATCGTGGCACCTGCCGCAGGGCCGCGTATTGACCCAACAACACGCGCCGGGCACAATAGTCTGCACTTTGCGACATGAAGCCAACGAGATCACATCATGGATGAAAGAGACACGAACCGGTGTTGCGCCGTCCTGCTGTTAACGATGGTCTTGATCGTAGTCGGCGGGGCATGTCCCGCACCGGCGGCGTCGGACGCACAAATATCGGTGCGCGAGCAGGGTGCCGTCGGGGATGGCGCGGCAAAAGACACGGCCGCGGTGCAGCGGGCCATCGACGCCTGCGCGGCGAAGGGCGGCGGCACGGTGTGTTTCGCGCCGGGCCGATATCTGTGCGGCAGTCTTCACTTGAAGAACAACATCACGCTGCATCTGGACAATGGCGCAACGATTCTGGGCAGCACGCTGGTGGAGGACTATGACCCTTCGGAAACGCTGGCCTTCAAGAATGACGCAGACACTGAGACAAGCTACTTCCACCAGTCGCTGATCTGGGGTGAAGGCGTGGAAGGCATCGCCATCACCGGCGAGGGCGCCATCGACAGCGGGTTTGAGCAGCGCAACGGCCCGAAACCCATCGCGCTGAAGAGATGCAAGTTCGTGGACATTTCGGGCATCCACATTCTGAACGCGCCGAACTACGCGATCAGCCTGCTGGGCACGGACTATGTGAACATTGACGGGGTGACGATACTCAATGCCTTTGCCGACGGCATTGACCCCGACTCGTGCCGGAACGTGCGTATTTCCAACTGCCACATCGAGGCGATAGACGATGCGATTGTGCCCAAGGCGAGTTTCTCGCTGGGCGAGCACCGCTCGTGCGAGAACATCACGGTGACGAACTGCTTTCTGTCCACGCGCTGCAACGGGTTCAAACTGGGCACGGAATCGGGCGGCGACTTCAAGCGCATCGCCGTGAGCAACTGCGTCATCACGGGGAAGAAGGGCAAGTCGCCGGCCATATCGGGCATCGCGCTGGAATCGGTGGACGGCGCGAACATCGACGGCGTGACGGTGTCGAACATCAGCATGACGGACGTGCGCGCACCAATCTTTCTGCGGCTGGGCAAGCGTGGCCGGGACCAGGCCACGCCAACGGCGGGTTCCTTGCGCAATGTGGTCATCGACAATGTGACCGCCGTGCGAGCCTCGCTGGCGTGCAGCATCACCGGCATTCCCGGCCATGCGGTGGAGAACGTGACCCTGTCCAATATCCGCATGGAATTCCTCGGCGGCAATCCGCCGCATCCTCCGGACACGCCCGTGCCGGAAAAGGAAGACCGCTACCCCGAAGCACTGATGTTCGGGCCGATGCCGGCCTATGCGCTGTTTTGCCGCCATGTTGAAGGACTCACCCTGTCGAATGTCGACGTCGCTTATGCGCCGAATTTCTGGCGGCTGACCACCGACATTTACAAGAGTATCACGTGGTCCGAGGGCAGCGAAGCGCCCTCCAGTTCCGAGCCGGGTGAGGCGGGCCACGCGCTGCTTTTTGAGGACGTGCGCGAGCTGGCGGTGGACGGGCTGCGCGCCCAGCCCTCCCGCGACGGCGCGGCGGTGCTGCGCTTCAGCGACGTGCGCCGGGCGCTGCTGCGAGGCATACTCGCAAAGGACGGCACGCAGACGCTGCTTGATGTTGCGGGGGCGCAATCGTCGGGGATAACCCTTGCCGAAAGCGCTTTTCAGTCCGCGGCGAAACCTGTATCATTACTGGGCGGTGCTGACTCCGCCGCGGTGCGGATCACGAACCCATGAAACAAGGAGCGGAACATGC
>CAIXUF010001428.1 GCA_903922535.1 Candidatus Hydrogenedentota bacterium | reverse complement strand
TACAACCGCGGCCTGGAGTGGAACAAGGGCGTGGCGATCAACTACAAGAACAAGACTTTCCCGACCCCGTCCGCGGTTCTCGACATCGAGCGGGGCAAGCTCGACAAGACCAGCGACCAGTTCTGGCAGACTGACACCTCCATCAGCATCAAGTCCTGGGGCTACATCGAAAACGACAAATTCCGCTCCGTGACCTCGCTGCTGCACGAACTGATCGACATCGTGAGCAAGAACGGCTGCCTCCTGCTCAATCTCGGCCCACGCTCCAACGGCACCATCCCGCAGGAGGCGCAGGACATCCTGCTTGGCATGGGCGACTGGCTTAACCTGAACGGCGAGGCCGTCTACGGCACGCGCCCGTGGTTCGTTGCCGCGGAAGGCCCGACGGCGGTGCAGGCGGGCTCTTTTTCCGATGATCGCGAACACCCGTTCACCGCGCAGGATGTCCGGTTTACCCGCAAGGGCAACACACTTTACGCCATCTGCATGGGCTGGCCGAAAGAGGGCGAAACCTTCCGCATCACCTCGCTCGGCACAAAGGCCGCGCCGGGACTCAAGATCGACGGCGTGACCATGATCGGCTGCCGCGAGGCGCTCCAGTGGAAACAGGAAGCCGCCGCGCTCACCGTCAAGACGCCGTCCATAAAGCCCTGCGACCATGCGGTCACGTTCAAGATCGCCCTGGAAGGCATCGCTTTCGGCGATCTGAAAGTCTCCCTGGCGGCGGACAACACTATCACCGCCGCGCTGCCCATGGGCAACTGCACCGCCACCCCATGGACCGGTTCCATGCGCCTGTTCATCGACGGCGTTCCCGTCGGGACGCAGGATGCCACCCTCGCCGCAGGGGCGAAGGACAGCGTCACTCTGGCGCACAAACTCGACAAATCCGGTCTCCACGAAATCGCCGTCGGCACCGACTCGTGGAAATGCGTCCCGGCACAGGTGATCGCCCCGTACATCGCCCTGGAAGGCGAATGGCTGTTCAAGCGTGGCGACAACCTCGACTGGCGCGAGCCGAACCTGAAAGACGGCGACTGGGAAAAAGTGGCGCTGCCCGCCCCCTGGAACCAGAGCTCCGGCTACAACGACGAACCCGCCTACGGCTGGTACCGCAAGCACATCACCATTCCCGCCGAATGGAAAGGCCGTGACCTCGAACTGCCGCTTGGCAAGATCGACGACGTGGACCGCACCTTCTTCAACGGAAAATCCATCGGCGGCAAGGGCATGCTGCCCGAACATTTCAAGACCGCCTACCAGGAGGAGCGCCTGTACAAGGTCGACGCCGGCAACGTCAACTTCGGCGGCGACAACATCATCGCCATCCGCGTCTATAACAACAGCGGCAACGGCGGTCTCTACGCCGGCCCCCTTGGACCGATAGGCATCAAGTAGCGGGCATTCTGCTTTCACCGCCGCTCTTCCATCCCGCCGCAAAACAGGTATAATGCGGCCGGCAACCAAAGCGAGGACCATGCCATGCCCTACGCAGTGGAACTCTTCTTCGACCAGCGCACCGATACCGCCGTCCGTAAACTGTGGAGGTGGCTTGCCGATGAGGGCATTTCCACCTACCTCGCCTCCAGCGACTCCGTCCCCCACATCTCGCTGGGCGGATTCGACGACCTGGACGGCCTCCAGACCGCGCAGGTGACGGAAACCCTTCAAGCCCTTGCCGTTTCCACGGGACCCTTCCCCCTGACCTTCACGGGGATTGAAGGCTTTGTCAACGCCGGTGTTATCTTCCTCGCGCCCGAACCCTCTCCGGAACTCGCCGGTCTCCACGACCGTTTCTGCACGGCCCTTGGCAACGTTCGTGATCGTCTATGGCCGCTCTACACGCCCGGCATCTGGGTGCCCCACTGCACGGTTGCCATTGACGTGCAGCCCTGCTCCCGCCACCTGGTCAGCGAAATCCGCCGCGCCCTCAGTGAGCACATCGAACTTCCCTGGCCGCTCACGGTCCAGCGCATGGGCCTGGTCAGGTTCCGCCCCATCGAGCATCAGGCAAGCTTTCATCTGCGCGAACCCAACCCGGCATAGCCGAGCAGCCTCGGTCTGCCGTGTTTCGTGGAGGTCATTGACGCGGACTTGGAGAAGGCAAAAGAGGAAATCATGCGGTTGTCCAAGGAGGTGACAGAGTGAGACCGAAGCGAACCGCCGACGGCGTTCCGGCCCAATCGGGCTTTCCCCTCCTGTCCGACGTGCGCGGGTTGATTCTATCCGCCCGCATCCAGGTTGCGCAGACGGTCAACGCCGGCCTCGCTCTTCTTTACTGGCAGGTGGGCGACCGCATCCGCAGGGGGATTTTGGAAGAAAAGCGCGCGGACTACGGCGCGCGGATTGTCTCTGCACTGGCGGGACAATTGGAGGCCGAGTTTGGCTGCGGTTTTGCGGAGAAGAACCTGCGTCGCATGGTCCAATTCGCAGAGGTGTATCCGGATTGTGAGATTGTCGTGGCGCTGCTACGACAATTGAGTTGGACGCATTTCCTTCGCCTTATTCCCATCGCCGATCCGCTCAAACGTGACTTCTATGCAGAGATGTGCCGGATCGAGCGGTGGAGCACCCGGACACTCGAAAAGAAGATACAGTCCATGCTCTACGAGCGCACGGCGATTTCAAAGAAACCCGGCAAACTGGTTGAGGCAGAACTCCAACAACTGCGTGAGGAGGACAAGCTCACGCCCGATCTTGTCTTTCGCGACCCGTACATCCTTGATTTCCTGGGTCTCAAGGACGCCTACGCCGAAAAGGATCTCGAAACCGCCATTCTTCGCGAGATGGAGGCCTTTATTCTCGAACTGGGCGCGGGCTTTTGTTTTGTCGAACGGCAAAAGCGGCTGCAAATTGACGACCGAGACTATTATCTCGACCTCCTTTTCTATCATCGCACCCTGGGGCGGCTTGTCGCGGTGGAACTGAAGCTGGGCGATTTCGATGCCGCGGACAAGGGGCAGATGGAACTCTACCTCGCCTGGTTGAAACGCCACGAACGTCGTGAGAGCGAGGGAGATCCCATTGGCCTTATCCTCTGTGCCGGAAAGCGCGCGGAGCACGTCGAACTGCTTGATCCCGAGACCAGCGGCATCCGCGTCTCTTCCTACTGGACCAAGGTGCTGCCCCGCAGGGAACTGGAACGCAAACTCCATGACGCCGTCCGTTTGGCGCGGGCACGGCTTGATGAACGAAAACACCTTCCATGATGTGTCGCACCTTCCATATGGGCTTTATCCCTGAGGACCGCACACTGCCCGGCGCCAACGTGATTACTCAGGCCGTGAACCCGCGGGCAAAGTGGCCTGTGGAACGAATGGATCAGAACGAAGATATCTTCGCCGGATGCCTGAACCACGAACCGCTCCGGGGAGTCCTGAAAACCAGGGACGGAGCCGGTGTTCGTCCCGGATATGCTGCTCTCCAAGAGAAGTAGTATAATCCGGCATCCATGGACAAAGAGGAGCATTCCCATGAGAGTCACTGTTGTTGGTCTGGTTGCGGTGTGTTGCGTGCTGGCGCTGGTGGCGGGCTGTTCGCAGCCGCAGGGTGGGGGAGGGGCCGCCCCGGCCAAGGACGCCAAGGGCGGACGCCTCTTCGGCGTGTCCTACCAGACCATGAACAACCCCTTCTTTGTCGACTTGAACGAGGGCATGAAACAGGTCATTGAGGCCCACGGCGACCGGCTGGTCACCTTGGACGCGCAGTACAACAGCCTCAAGCAGAAGAACGACATTTCCGACCTCGTTCAGCAGGGCGCCACGGCGATCTTTCTCAATCCCGTGAACTGGGAGGGCGTCACGGGCAGCCTGGCCCAGGCCAAGCAGAAAAACATTCCCGTGGTCGTGGTCGATGCGCCTGTGAAAGACCTCGACTTGGTGCTGTGCCAGGTGGCGTCGGACAACCTTGAGGCGGGACGACTTGCCGCCCGCAAACTGGCCGAGGTGCAGCCGGAATCGAAGGTGGTCATCCTGCACAGTTCGGTCAACAAGGCCTGCATCGACCGCGTGGACGGGTTCAAGGAGGAGGCCGCGAAGCATCCCGGCATGACGATTCTGGACACGCAGGAGGGCAAGGGCACGACCGAAGTGGCGCTGTCCGTCATGCGCGACCTGCTGGCGCGCTTCCCCGAATGCAACGCCGTCTTTCCCATCAACGATCCCAGCGCTTTCGGCGCGATTTCGGCCATTGAATCGGCGGGCAAGCTCGGCAAGGTGCTCGTGGTCACCGTGGACGGCTCCAAAGAGGCCGTCGCGGTCATCAAGGAGGGCAAGCTGCTTTCCAGCTCCGCCCAGTTCCCGCGCGAAATCGGCAAGATCTCCGCGGAGAAAGTCTACGAGTTTCTTGATGGCAAGACGATCGAAAAAGAGGCGGAAAAAGAGCCTGATCTCGGGCTTTCCTTTCAGGGTGATGTCTTTGAGGTGAGGGTTGAACCCGGAATGGCCCTGATCGCCCCGCCTCAGCTTACCCTCTCGCTCGATACAGTCCGGCTGCCGGTTCCCGAGCTGCGCGGAGCCCGGGAGAATGAATTCCGGACGCTAGTCAGGGCCGGTTTTTCCGGGAAAAAAACTGTGGCGCTGAACCTCTCCCTTCTGACCCCC
>CAIXUF010001427.1 GCA_903922535.1 Candidatus Hydrogenedentota bacterium | reverse complement strand
CCGCGCCGCCCTCGGCGCGCGCCCCCGTGCAAACCAGACCCGACAGCATCAGCAAGACCAGCCAGCGTAATTTCATGTTCTTCTCCGCGTTGGTGGTGACGGGCGAGGCTAGGTCTCTTTTCGCGCTTTGTCCATCCTGCGTTGCGGCTCAGCGCGCGCCGGCTGTCGCTTTAGCGAAGACCTCCGCCGAATAGGGTTCAGGTCGGGATGACCAGCACCGAATCGTCGCCCCCGCCGTGGACGGGCAAGCGGGTATCCAACGTCACCACCCGGCCCTTCTGCGTACGGGCGATCGCGACCAGGTAGGCATCGTTGACTTGTTGATGACCGAGTGCCTTGGCAAAGAACGCAGAATCGGCAGCGGGCGGCGAGGGCCAGAACCGGTGATGCGGATGCGCGATCAGGCGCTGGAGCAGCCCGGCGGCCTCCGGTGGCGGGACTGCCGCCGGCGTATAGGCGGGATTTGAGGAGAGCCGGACAAATCCAATCTGCGTTAAGCCGCAAGTGGCCCAACCATGCCGGGCTTCGCGCCGAAACCAGTCGTGCGCCGCCCCGTGGTGCTGGTGATTGGGCCAAGCCAGCGCCAGCAGCACGTTGATGTCCAGCAACGCCGGTTTCAAGTCGCTTCCTCCGCGAGCAGGTCGCGCGCACGGTTACTGGGAATGATCGGCGCGTCAGCCGGAACGCGGAACACCGGCAAGCCATGCCGTGCCGCCGGCGCCGCCTTCGCCCGCAAGCCGCGCCGGGCCAGTTCCGATATCACCTGACCGAGTTTCTTGCCCGACGAGGCCGCAAGCGACTGTGCCGCCTCAAACACCTCGTTGTCCAATGTGAGGGTCGTTCTCATGGCTCAATAGTGTGATACACTGATGCGCTGATGTCAACGGACTGTTTCGAGTTTGCAGGGGCGCGGAAGCGCCGCTTCACGGTGAGCGGGCCGAAGGTCACGGCCACGTTCAGCGCGGGTTCATCAGGCTCGCGCCCATCAGGCCGACGATCACTTCCTGCGAGCGCGTCTCGAGCGTGACGCTTTCCGGCACTCGCGGCGGCAAGATGCCGCCCCTCCATTGTGCAAAGAAGAAAGCCTGACACGGCCATTCGTCATGGCCTTTCGCTGGCCGGCCGGCTCACGGCCCATAGCCATCGGCCGTGGACGGTGAAGAGGACGCCGTTGGCGGCGCACGGCACGCTGCAACTGGTCGAGGTCTTGCTGGCCACGGTGCTCAACACTTTCAATGTCCTGCCGGTGGCGAGAATGCTCTTACCGACGAAGACCTTGCCGTCGGCAACCATCAGCGCGGAACACAACAGTCCACGGTCGCTTTCGAGCTCGTAGGTCCAGCAGGGCTGCCCGGTGTCGGCATCGAGGCAGTGGACGACGCTGGCCTCGTCAATGATATAGAGCAGGCCGTCGCAAATGGCCGGTGTGGTCATCGCGCAGTTGAGTCCTTCGTAGTGCCAGATTTCGCCGGTGTGCGTGATGTCGCCGGTCTTGGTGGCGTCGTAGCAGACGAGCCGGCCGAGGCAGCCTTTGCTGGCGTGGAGCGGGTCGCCGCCAATGGCGACATAGACGCGATTGCTGTAGAAGACGGGCGTGGAGATGATGTCGCTCGGGTGTTTCTTGCCGTCGCCTTTACCACCGTGCGCGAAGAAGGGGGCATTGCGGTATTCGGGTGCAAGGCAGTCGAACCACCAGATTTTTTTCAGGATCGGCACATCGGGCACTTGCGCGGTCGGGACGCGGTCAATGGGCGTGGTCTGCGGCATCTTGATGGAGTAGCGGAATTCCAGCGGCGTGGCGGGGTGCTGGTTGGTCTGAAGCGGCGGGAATTTCTCGGCGTATTCGGCGGGCGTGAGGCCGGCGGTTTCTTTGTTCT
>CAIXUF010001426.1 GCA_903922535.1 Candidatus Hydrogenedentota bacterium | reverse complement strand
CGCCCCCACCGTGGCGGCCGGGGTGGTTTGTGAACACCGGCTGCTCATACAGTGGCAGCGGGTATCCCGCGCCCACCGGCCAGCCCTCCGCGTTTGCCGCGGCCACGAACTGCTCCCGCGAACAGCCGAAAACGTCCGCGTCGATGCGCAGGCAGTACAGATGATAGGCCCGGCGGGTGATGCGGTTGCTCTTGCGCTGCGGGATGAGCCCGTCAATCTTTTCCAGTTCGTTGTTGAGAATCGCCGCATTGCGCTCGCGCACCAGCGTCTGCGCGCCCAGCCGCTTGATCTGGCAGGACAGCAGCGCCCCCTGGAACTCGGTCAGCCGTGCGTTGGTCCCCGCGTTCACATGGTGGTACCAGGGCGCGCCCACGGACCGCCCGCAGTTGGTGATCGAGCGGCACATCCCGGCCAGTTCCGCATTGTCGGTCACAATCGCCCCGCCCTCGCCCGCGGTGATGTTCTTCGAAAGCTGAAAGCTGAACACGCCGCAAAGCCCCAGCGTGCCCGCGCCCCGGCCGACCCACCGCCCGCCCCACGCATGGCAGGCATCCTCGACAATCGGTATGCCATGCTCCGCGGCGATGTCGTTCAGCCGGTCCATGTCGCAGATGCGCCCGCCAAAATGCACTGGCATGATCGCCTTCGTCCTTGGCGTGATCGCCTCCGCCGCCTTTTCCGGGTCGATGCACCACGTGTCGTCCACATCGGCAAACACGGGCGTGGCGCCCACCCGAAGGACCGACGACGCCGTCGCCACAAAGGTGTACGGCGGCACAATCACCTCGTCGCCCGGCCCGATGCCCAGCGCCTGCAAGACCACCTCCGCCGCCGCCGTGCCGCTGTTGCAGGTCACGCAATACGCCGCCCCCTGGAATTCCGCATATTCCCGCTCAAACTGGGCCACCCGGTCCCCGTAAAACCACTTGCCGCTTTCGAGCACGTCAATCAGCGCCTTGCGCTCCGTGTCGTCATAGACCGGCCACGCGGGCCACTGCCTGTCCGTGCTGCGCACCGGCGTGCCGCCCAACAGGGCCAGGGGCTGTGTACTGCTGCTGTTGTCGCTCATAACCTGCCTCCAAGAACCGGACTGTCTGCGAAATCCACTTCCATCTGTCAATATTATGCACGGACATGCCCGATTTACACAACCGTCCGTGTGGGTCCGCGTTCTGTTCGTGTTTGTCCAAAAGAACGCACCGGGTGCGGCCCGGGCTTTCCGCAATGATTTGCGGTCTGTCCGGAGTTTCCCCGCAAGTCTCCCTGTGGTATGATTCTTACCGGTAAGAGTCTTACCAAATGGAAAGGAGTTGCCATGCGCGTTTCAACAAAAGGCCAAGTCACCATACCGATCACCCTGCGGGAAAAAGTCGGTATTGTTCCCGGCAGCGAGGTGGAATTCATTGAAGAGGGACGCCGCCTGTATTTGCGGAAGGTGCCGGAGATCGGCAGGGGACAACTCTTGATCACCCAGATGGCGGGAAAAGGCAGGGGGACCATGTCCACCGACGAGATAATGGCGCTCACCCGGGGAGACGCATAATGTCCGTCCTGGTGGACTCCTGCGTGTTCCTCGACATTTTCACGCGGGATGCGCGGTGGTTCGACTGGTCCTCGCAGGCGGTGGCTCAGGCCGCCAACGAGGGAACCATCCTCCTGAACCCCATCATCTATGCGGAGATTTCCGTCCGTTTTGAGCGCATTGAGGATCTTGAAAGGCTGCTTCCTTCGGACGTTTTCGAGTACCGTCCCATCCCCCGTGAGGCCGCGTTTCTCGCGGGCAAATGTTTCCTGGAGTATCGGCGCCGGGGCGGTCGCAAATCACTGCCACTGCCGGATTTCTTCATCGGCGCCCATGCCGCTGTCGCAAAGTTGGACTTGGTCACCCGCGACATAAGACGATTCCGTGACTATTTTCCAAGCGTCAAACTGATCTGCCCCTGACGGGCGGTGACAGAAAGAGGGGGGGGAGTGGTCGGGCATTCAGGGTTGCGGAATCGGAAGTGGCACGGTGTGCGCACCCCTGCGGATTTGAACCTCCATTGGATATGGCGCAAAATGCCCGCAGCAAAGGGAATGCGTTGGACAGGCGCGAACATAAGCGGAGGAACCATCTGCGTGCGATGTTTATGCATGATCCTGATGTGCCTCGGTTGCGCTGTGTATTCCTGCGCGGATCCAGCCAACCCCGACGAGCACTGCGCCGACACCCCGATCCCAAGATCTGGTCCCCATGACACCGCTTCTGCGGCGCTGGATGGCCTCATCCTTGACCTTATGAAACAGTGGACAATCCCGGGATGCGCCATCGCCGTGGTAAAACAGGGCGAACTGTCCCACTGGCAGGGATTTGGATACGCCGATCACGAGCGGCAGGTTCCTGTGGACCGGGGCACCCTTTTCCGTGTGGCCAGCGTGTCCAAGCCCATCACCGCGGTCACAACCCTGCGCCTGGTCGAATCGGGAAAGTTTGCCCTCGACATCGCCCTCAAGGAACTTCTTCCGGCTGAGGCGCGTGACGCGGCGGACCCAAAGATCGCCCAAATCACGCTGCGGCAACTCTTGCAGCACAGTGCCGGATGGGATGACGGTGACCATGACGAAGTGGCGTTGCGCAATGACGTGCGGCGTCTGGCCCGTCTGGCCGGACCTGGGGGAAGCGTCACGCCTGCGGATGTTGTGCACCAGCGCTTCAAGCGCCCCCTTGACTTCATGCCCGGCACAGATTATGCCTACAGCAACTTTGGTTACGTTGTTCTCGGACGAATCATTGAGAGGGTTTCAGGCGCGGCGTACTGGAACGCCGCCAGGGAAACCGTGCTGACAACGCCCGGCAACGAGTGTACGGCTCGGATCGGAGCCCCATGGCTGTCTGAATTGAACCCGCACGAGTCCTGTTACTACGACTATCCTGGTGCAAAACCGGTCGAGGCGGCGCTCACCCCGGGCAAGGCCACCGCGTGGCCCGATGGCGGCATAGCGACCACGGCGCTTGATTCAGCGTTGGGATGGGTCGCGTCGGCACCCTGCCTTGCCTTCTTCACAGACCGCACTTTCGCACCGTTGCACGGCCGATCGGGTCTTCTGACCGAAAAGACCGTCCGGGAAATGATCGCGAGGCCCGCGCCGCCGTTGTGGGTTGGCAAGGGGGCCTATTACGGCCTTGGATGGCGGGTCAAGCCTCTCGGGGAAGACTTGTATGTCTGGCACAGCGGCAGCATGCCCGGCACTTCGGCGCTGGTGGTGCACGGCCAGAAGATGGATCTGAGCATCGCCGTCGTGATGAACTCCAGACCCCAACAGTGGGATGAATTCAACCGGTTGTTACAGGAAGGGCTTGAACGGATACTTGTGGCTCAATAGCACACCGCGGAAATGTCCGGGCACGGGGGTATTGACGAATTGGACAATTGGGTGTAGAGTGAAGTCACGTTGGCAGTACCATCCAGTGGGTTTGGGCTTCAACAAAAAGCGGGAGTTGGGAGTATGAAATCGTTTTCGTGGCCTGTGCGGGCGATCTGTGTCTTTGTGCTGGTTTCATTCCTGCCAGCCGGCATCCAATTCTGGAATTTCCTGCCGTCCAATCAGGCACACGCCGAGGAGCCCGCCAAGGCGCCTTCCGGCGTGGCGGCATGGAATGAACTGCTGACACTGGCCAAATTGGCTATCCAGGCCGACCACGAGGCGTTCCGCGCGTTTGCCAACCCCCCGCAACGGGAGCGCTTGGCCAGGCATGTGGAGCGGGTTTCCGATCCCCTCAACGCGGCGGTGGATACGCCGTCCGTGTCGATGCCGGTGGGGCAGGTGCCCGAACCCTCCGCCACCCATTTGACGGCGGCTGAGGTGGCGTCCCGGCACAAGGCCGATTCCGACACGGGCCCTCGCACCCTGCTCGCAAGTATCCCGTATGCGTCCAAGGACGAAGGCAACCTCCGCATGGCGAAGGCGTGGGTGCTTCGGAAACACTCCGCCGCGAGAGGCGCTGAAGCGCCACAAATTGTCACCGACAGTGACGGCACCGCGCCCCCCAACTCGCCCGCCACGACGGAGTCCGCCCCTGATCCGGCCACCGTGGATCCCCCCGCGCCGACCCCGCCGGCGCTGATCACTGTTGCCGATGCCCGGCAGATGTTGGCGTCGGGCGATTATGCCGGCGGTGCCGCCGCACTTGTGACCCGGGTGGATTGGGACGAAAACCCGGACACACGCGCCGAGGCTGACTACTCCCTGCGCCTTGTCTGGCGCGAAGCCGCCGCGGGCAGCCTCAGTGACCGGCAACTGGACGCGGTGGAGGCAGCCCTTCCCGCGTGGGGCTCCCTTGGCACGGCGGAGAGCGCCAACGAGATCATGCGCTTCACCCAGATGCGCGCCGAGCGCCTCGCGGCAGCGGGAAACAGAGACGCGGCGGCGGACTATTTCCGCAAAGCTCAGCACCAGGCGGCGGAAATCATGGACGTATTCCCGCAGGCGCCGGCGCTTATAAGCGCGGTCCCGGCTTACATAGACGCCTCAAGACGCCTTGGTGGGGACGATATGGCGGCCGCCCTGAAGTGGTGTTGGGACACGGCGCGGAACAGCGACACCCCCCGCCTGCTGGCCTTTGCGCTTCGCGGGTCCGCAGCGCGCGCAGTCTATGAGGAACGGAATGACCGAACCGGGGCGATTATTCTCCACGAGGATGCGGTGATTGACGGCGAATCCAGCGACTTTGCGGGCTGGGTGAAGGATGCCAACGCGTTCCCCTGGATCAAGGCGGAACTGCACTATGCTCTGGCGCTTTCCCACTACGATCTTGGATCATGGAACCACGCCGTAACGGAACTTGACGCCGTGCTGGCCGCGGCCCCGCAGGGGGATGAGATCGTGTACCGCGCCACGCTGGCGCGGCAATACATCCTTAACCGCATCCACTGCAACGATTATCAGGGGTGCATCAAAGGATTGCAGACCTATCTCGACACCTATCCAGAATCGCCTTATCTGGACAGGATTCTGATGTATATGGCCGAAGTTTACGAACGCGCCCAGAACTATTCCGCGGCATATGACACCTATGGCACGGTAAGGGACCGTTTTCCGACCAGTTGCCTGCACGATGCGGCCGAACGGGGCCGCAAATTCCTGGAAACGCACATGCTGGACAGCCAGGCGGGCGCGGAAGTGCCGGACGGCATGCCCGTGCTGGCCTTGCCCAAACTGGCCATGGCCTGCGGTCCGGATGCGCTGCACCGGCTGCTGGCGCTGCAGGGCGTGGCCGCGACCGGTGATGACCTCGCCCGGTCGTCCGGCATGTCGCCGGACGGAACCAGTCTGTCGGGCCTGCTCACGGCCGCCCGCAGCAAAGGCGCGGCGTTCTCCGGTGTCCACGTTGACGACCCCGCGGCGCTGCCAACGCCGTTTGTGGCCCACACCAACGTCAACCACTTCCTGCTCGTGACGCGCGTCTCCGGCGAAACGGTGGACGTGCGGGAGGGTTCCGGCATAAGGACCCTGCCGATGACCACGTTTCGGGAGATGTGCACCGGATTGGCGCTGGTGCGTGACACTGCGGCGGCCAGAATGACCGTTGCCGACAACGATTCCCTGAAACTGGCGAAAGGGGGACAGCTCCCCGACAACCTTCCCCCCACCTGCCCGAACGGCGACCCGCCAAGATGCCTCGTCCCCTCCCCGCCGACGCCCGGCGGCGGTCAGGACGGCCCTCCGCAGCCAAAATGTCCCGCGGGGGATGGGGACGATCAGGGAACCGTGGGCGGGCCGGGCATGCGGTTGGGCGGCGGGCAGGCGGCCAGTTCGCACGTTCCGGGCATGGTCGAACCGGGAAAGGGGATCTTCGGTTCAGGCATCACGGCCCCCGAGATCAGCTTCTACATCCTGGGCCGCCAAGGATCGCAATACGCCCGGCAGACGGACCTTTCCGTGCCGGTGCGCGGCGGCGAATTAAACCTTGAGTTCAGCCGGTTCTACTTCAACCTGCGTGGAAAACCCTCGAGCGGTTTGGGCACACAGCATGATCTCGGGGTGGGCTGGTTTCATCCCTACCAGGACTACCTGGTTGTTTCCTCCAATATGGCCGACGGAAAGACCTCCACTCCCGCAGGCCTGTGTGTGAACATCGCACAGGCCCCGCGGCTGTACGTCTACCATCCCACCGCCGCGCAGGGTGTGGACGAGTACCGCATCGTCGGGCACTATGAGGGCAACACATCGTACGGCGGCGCGCAGACCGACGAACTGGGCAACAGGGTCTTCCGAGACTGCGCCACCGGCGCGTACAAACTGGTCTTTCCGGATGGCAGTTCCAAGAGTTTTTCCTCCGGCGGACGCATTCAGGCGCTGGCAGACCGCAACAACAACACGATAAACGTCGTCTATGCTGGGGAGGTGTTGGACAAGGTGCGCGGTCCGGACGACCGATATCTGCAATTCTACTGGGATTACTGCAGTCATATAACCGCGGTGGATCTGCGCAAGCCCACTGTGGGTGGCCAATCGGTGAGCCTGCGTTGCGTGAATTACACCTACACCGACAACACCGCGCTGGCGGGCCTGTCCCGCATCACCTACTCGGATACTTCGCACAACGATTTTGCCTACGGCCACTTGGAGTCGCACGCGGAATACTCGTACATTTCCGGTTTCTGGGACCGTTCAGGCATCCACACCACTTTCGAGGCGGAGTATACGTCTGATTGGGTCCCACCCAAGGACTGGTATGTCATCTCCCAGACGGTCTGCCACAGTGAGACAGCTCTCCGCACAGCGTATGACCGCAGCGGTTACGGCGCTTGCGCGGTGGGGGTCACGCAGTCCTACCAGCCGAATGGGGGGGGCAGTTGCGTTCTGTCCAAAGCAGTCTTTCTTGGCGATGACTCTGCATACGTAAACACCGAGGAGCAGTACTGGGCACACGCCACCGACCCGTCCGTCCCCAAGCGCATTTGGTATTACGGATATTCCAAAGACAACTACCGCGACCTGACTTCGATCACGGACCCCTCCGGGACGGACAGCTACTGTTACCAGTACGACACTAACGGTCAGGGCCGGGTAATAAGCATGAAACGGTCGCCGACAAGCCCGGCGCTGCAGTTCCAGTACGACAGCACGGGACTCCGGCCCACCAAGCGCATTGACCCGAACTTGGCCGAATCCACCTACACCTATGACACCGCGGGAAACATCGCCACCTATCATCACCCATCCATGGGCAGTGATACGGCGCATTATGCCTATGCTTACGATTCCCATGGCCAGATGACCAGTATGACCCTTCCATACATAGACGGTCACTCGCCGCGCACGTGGAGCTATGCCTATGACTCCCGCGGGAATCTGACGGATGTGACCCAGCCGACACCCACGACCACCCCGCCCACCGGCAGCCTTACCACCCATATGACCTACGACGACTTCGGCAGGGTGGTTTCCGTGCTCGACCCCAACTCCAGGTTTACCGAGTTCGAGTACACCGACAGCATCTGCGGCGGCTGCGGCGGCGCCCAATCGCAACTGTCGCTGATCCGCAACCACGATGACAATAACAATGTCATTGAAACCGCCTTCACCTACGACGGGGCGGGCATGCTCATCCGTGCCGAAAACATCACCGTCGGCGAGGCGATGGTCTACACCTATGACACGATGCACCGGCTTACGCAGGTGGCGCACGAGAACGGCATGGTGATGGCAGTCTACGCCTACGACACGCTGAACCGGGTGGTCTCCGCAGCGGACGGGGACGGGAACACCACGAACTATACCTACAACTTCCTGGGTGATCTTGTCACTGTGGCCGACGCCAAGGGTTCGACCAACCTTGACTACTACAACAATGGCAATCTGCGCCATCTCACTGACGGCAACGGCAACAGCACGACTTTCTCCTACTGGGACAAGGGCGGCCTGGCAAAAATGGTCAACGCCCTGGGCCAAACGGTGAAGTACACGTATGACGACATGGGCAACCTCACCCAGGTCGGCGCCGGCGTCAACGGAACCGTCGACACCGTCACCTACACCTATCCCGACAGTGCGGCGACCTCCACGGGGCTTCTCCAAAGTGTGGCCTACGTAAACGCCGGTGCGCTCGCGACAGTGTCCTACACCTACAACGAGGACATGCAGGTGGCCGGCGTAACCGACTGGCTGGGCGGTACCCACAGCTTCGAGTATTATGAGAATGGCCCCTTGAAGAAGTACACCGACTTTGACGGCGCCTATCAGCAATACACCTACGACCCGGCCGGAAACCTGAAGACCCTGCGTGACTACGACGGCAACACCACCACCTATACCTATGACGTTCTGAACCGGCTCGCATCTTTGGCGGCACCGGGCGGCAAGACGTGGGGCTTCACCTATGATCCGATTGGTCGGCTGCTGACGCAGACCATGCCCAACGGCATATCCAGCCAGTACGCTTACGACACGCAGGGGCGCCCGGCCTCGCTGCAGCACAAGGACGGCGCGACGGTCGTCGAGGGGTGGAACTACAGCTACGACAACAATAACAACCTG
>CAIXUF010001425.1 GCA_903922535.1 Candidatus Hydrogenedentota bacterium | reverse complement strand
GCTCTTCGAGACCCTGCGTTTCCACGTATTCCATCAGGCCCTTAAGGATGTCCTGCGAGCCGTTGAGGAAGCAGCTTGTGCCCACGCAGACCGAAACCGGGATGCGCTCCTGTTCGGCGCCGCCGATGAGCGTCAGCTTTGCGTCCATCATGCGTCTGCGGTTCTGGTACTCGGTGTGCAGCAGTTCGTGCGCGTGGTGCCCTCCGACCTCGCCCAGATGTTCGGCGTAGCACCGCTTGAGTTCGGGGTTGTCCTGCGACTTGTGCAGGTCGAGCATCTTGTCGTTGTCGTAGAGCGCCTTGGCGCGCAGGCGTTTGGCGGTGGAATCGAGCGTGCCGGGCTGTCCCGCGCCGTTGACGCAACCGCCGGGGCAGGCCATGATCTCGATGAGGTGGTACTGGCGCTCGCCCGACTTCACGCTCTCGGCCACACGCCGCGCGTTGGCCAGACCGTGCACGACGGCCAGCTTCAGCTCGATGCCGTTCACCGTGATGCTCGCCTCGCGCAGACCGGCCTCGCCGCGTACCTGCTTGAAGTCCACCGTCGTGAGCGGGGTGCCCTGCACCTTTTCGACGGCATAGCGCAGGACGGCCTCGGTCACCCCGCCGGACGCGCCGAAGATGACGCCCGCGCCGCTCTTGAAGCCCAACGGCATGTCGAAGGACTCCGGCTCCAGCGCGTCGAGCGACAGCCCGGCCTGGCGGATCATCTGGCCCAGTTCGACCGTGGTGATCACGTGGTCCACATCGGGCTGGCCATTGGTCTGGAACTTGTCCAGCTTGGCCTCTTCCTTTTTGGCCGTGCAGGGCATGACCGAAACCACCACCAGCCGTTTGCCGTCGGCGCAGAGCTGGGCGGGCAGTATCTGGCGCGCCACGGAACCGAACATCTGCTGGGGCGACTTGCAGGAGGACAGGTTGGGCAGGAACTCGGGGTAGTACTGTTCCGCGAAGCGCACCCACGCCGGGCAGCACGAGGTGAACAGTGGCAGCACGCCGCCGTTGGCAAAGCGGTCGAGGAACTCGGTGCTTTCCTCCAGCACGGTCATGTCGGCGGTGAACGATGTGTCATAGACCTTGTCGAAGCCGAGCGCCTTGAGCGCGGCCACGGCCTGGCCCGTGCTGAGGCTGCCCGGCTTGGCGCCGAAGAACTCGCCCAGCCCCACGCGCACGGCCGGGGCCAACTGCGCCACCACCACCGCGTTCGGGTCATCGAGGTCCTTCCACACGGCCTTCATCTCGGGCCGTGCCGTCAGCGCGCCCGTGGGGCACACCGCGGCGCACTGGCCGCAGTAGACGCATTCGGCCTCGTCCAGGTTCTTGTCAAAGGCGGGCAGCACCGCGCTGGACACGCCGCGGTAGGCGAAGTCGATGGCGCCAACGCCCTGGATCTCATGGCAGGCCCGCACGCAGTCGCCGCAGAGGATGCATTTGTTCGGATCGCGCACCAGCGCGTTCGAGCTGCGGTCTATGGGCTTGTGTTCCAGCACGCGCTTGTAGCGGATCTCGTCGATGCCCATGCGCTGCGCCAGTTCCTGCAGCCGGCATGCGTTGCTCTTGGTGCAGGTCGGGCAGTTCATGTCGTGGTTGGCCAGCAGCAGCTCGATGGCGATCTTGCGGATGCCGCGCACCTCGCTGGTGTTCGTGCGCACGCGCATGCCCGGTTCCGGCTTGACGGAGCACGAGGCCTGGATGCCGCGCCCGTCCACGTCGACCAGGCATAGGCGGCACGCGCCGTACACGCTCAGTTCGGAGTGGTAGCAGAAGGTCGGAATGTCGATGCCCGCCTTGCGCGCAACCTCAAGCACGTTGCGCTCACCCTCAATGGCGACCTCGCGGTTGTCGATAATCATTGTCTTCACTTCGGGGGTTCCCATGGTCTTTCTCCTCAGGCGATCGCGGCGAAGCGGCATGCCTTGATGCACGCCCCGCACTTGATGCAGGTTTCGGCCGAAATGACATGGGGCTGCTTGCGCTCCCCGGTGATGGCGTTTACGGGGCACTTGCGCGTGCACAGGCCGCAGCCGGTGCATTTCGTCGCGTCGATGGTCGGGTCGACCAGCGCCTTGCACACGCCCGCCGGGCAGCGCTTGTCAAACACGTGCGCCTCGTACTCCTCGCGGAAATGCTTCAGCGTCGACAGAACCGGGTTGGGCGCCGTCTTGCCCAGGCCGCAAAGCGACCCGACGCGCACGGCATGCGCCGTTTCCTGGAGAATCTCCAGTGTGCGCGCCGTGCCCCGGCCCTCGATGATGTCGTCGAGCAGGGCCAGCATCTGGCGCGTGCCCTCGCGGCAGAGCACGCACTTGCCACAGGACTCGTTCTGCGTGAACTGCATGAAGAAGCGCGCGATGCTGACCATGCAGGTTTCTTGGTTCATCGCGACCAGCCCGCCGGAACCGACCATGGCGCCGGCCTGGCGAAGCGAGTCGAAGTCGAGCGGCAGTTCGAGGTGATCCTTGGTGAGGCAGCCGCCGGACGGCCCGCCAATCTGCACGGCCTTAAATCCGTCGCCCGTGACGATGCCGGCCTTGTTGGTGATACCGCCGCCGATGACGTTCACGATCTCGTTCAGCGTTGTGCCGAAGGGCACCTCGATGAGGCCCGTGTTGGCCACGTGGCCGGTGAGGGCGAAGGTCTTGGTGCCGGGGCTGGCCGGGGTGCCGCAGGCGCGGTAGGCCTCGGCGCCCTGCAGCAGGATCCGCGGGATGCTGGCCAGGGTCTCGACGTTGTTGATGACCGTGGGCCTGCCCCACAGGCCGCTTTCCGCCGGGAACGGCGGCTTGGGCGTGGGCATGCCGCGCTTGCCTTCAATGGAGGCCATGAGAGCCGTTTCCTCGCCGCACACGAATGCTCCCGCGCCCATATAGATATTGATGTCAAGAGAGTAGTCCGAGCCCAGAATGCGCTCGCCCAGCAGGCCGTAGCCGCGGGCCTGCTCAATGGCGATAGTAAGCCGCTTGATGGCAAGCGGGTATTCCGCGCGGCAGTAAATAAAGCCCTGGCGG
>CAIXUF010001424.1 GCA_903922535.1 Candidatus Hydrogenedentota bacterium | reverse complement strand
TCCCCCCGTTCTTGTCGTTTTCCTTGTAATTCTGTGCTACTGTCTTTCCTCTTCCTGTTTTCTTTCCCAGAGGTTCGTCCGCTCCATCGGCAAGTCATTTTGCGTTAAGCAAATAGTGGCCGACCTTCTCTATGCGTTCTCTGTGATCTTTGCGGTCAGATTTCTGCCAGCTTTATCAGCAAAGACCATGGATGATTGTCTTACAAAGCTCCGACGTCTCGCCCGCTTTCTTTTCCGTGTCGATCCGTGTATTCCGTGGTCAATACATCTTCAGCTTCCGAAGCCTCGGCGCAACCATTTCCCATTTCACCCTCGTTCCACCTCTGTGTCCCTCCGTGCCCTCTGTGGTTCCCCAAATACTCCTTTTGTGCAGGCCCCCTTCCTTGCGGCCTCTAGCCACGCCGCATTCCTCCGACGGCATGTCCGTTTACTGCTTCCCGCCCTCCTTGGTTTCCTTCTTCTCACGCCCACCCTCACACACGCAGAACTGCAGCACATAAGGGTGGGCTCTGGCTCGGGACCCAAAACACACATCCTTGTCACCGAACGCGAAGTGATTCCCGACGATGGGAAAGATGACTCAGCGGCCATCCAGGCGCTGCTTGACGGCGTCAAGGAACGGACAGAACTCATTTTCCCAGCGGGCACCTATGACATATCCCGACCGCTGAACGTCAGTTCACAAACCACATTGCAGGGCGATCAAAAAGACGGCACGGTGCTGCACTTTGCGGGAACCGCGCCATGCCCCCTGATGCAAATCCAAAACGGAAGTTACATAACCCTGTACGATCTCACGCTTGACGCCGCGATGAACCCAAACGCGACACAGGGGATACTCGTATCGCAGTCCAACGCGATATACATCCAGAATCTCACGATACGCAATTTCACCACCAGGGAAGGTTTCGGGCCGCACGCCATATTCTTCTCCGAGAAGGTGACCAACTCCGTCATTTACGGTTGCAAGTTGGAGAACATCGGCGTCGAAAGCCCCTGGGGTGCGGGCATACGCATAGCCAAAGGCTCATCAAACAACAGCATTCATTTGAATACAATCCGAAACACCGGCCGCGGCGGAATCCTGTGCAACGAATCGCCCGAACTGTCCATCACGGGAAACAAGATTGAAGGCTCACACGGTGAAGGGCTCGGCATAGAACTCTGGGGCGGCTGTCCCAAGTCCGTCGTGGAAGACAACACCCTCGACCACTGGCTCAGCGTGGACAAGTCTCCCCAAACCGCCGTCCGCCGCAACAAGATCGGCGACAGTTCCGGCACCGTCAAAGCCATCGGCCTGGAACTTGTGGACTCCTCCGACTGCGTCTTCACCGACAACACCGTGGAAGGCAGCCAGCAGATCGGCATTTCCGTCTCCAACACCGGCCCCAAGGAGCGCATCTACTGGGCCCGCAACATGCTCCGAAACTGTGTCACCTGGAATGCGCAAATCCAGGGAGAAGCGGGCGGCGCAACAGGCCATGTCTTCCGGCAAAACACCTTCGCCGGCGCCCTGCTCAATGACCCAAAGGCGCTGTATCCCGACCAGGGCTACGGTGTCCGCTTCAACGGCAACTGCCACAACATGCTCTTCATCGAAAACAAGATTATCGGTAACGGACACG
>CAIXUF010001423.1 GCA_903922535.1 Candidatus Hydrogenedentota bacterium | reverse complement strand
TATGAGCATCACCAGCAAACCCAGACCGGCAAACAGCGTGGGTGCATGGGTCTGGGGAACTTTCCCTGCCAGCTCAACAAGGCGTGGGAAGAAGTCGCTTTGCGTCAACCGCACGCCGAACAGCCTGTCAAGCTGCGACGCCACAAGGATCAGCGCAGCCCCGGACATGTAACCGACCAGCACCGGCTTGGAAAGGAAATCCGCCACCACATCTATGCGCGCGCGCGCCCCCAGCAGCAGGAGCGCCCCGCTCAACAGGGCAACCGCCGCGGTGAGTGTTGCTGCGCGGCTTGGATCACCGCCGGCCAGCGGAGCCACCGCCGCCGCAATCAGCAGCGTAATCGCAATGTCGGGTCCGACAATCACCTGCGGCGAGGTGCCGAAGATGGGGTACACCAGCAGGGCCACAAGCGCCGCATAGAGACCATGCTGCGGGTTGATGCCCAGCAGATTGGCATAGGCGATGACCGAGGGAATCATCACCACGCATACGCCGACACCCGCCAGCAGGTCCGCGCGCAGCCATTCGCGGCGATAGCCGCGGAACATCGCCAAGCCGGGCGCAACGCGCCGCACAAACCCTGGGGGGCCGGTCTGTCCCGATGTCCGTGAATTGAACATGCAAGTCCTCTTTTGCCGCGCCGCGCCGGGGCCGTTACTTGCCGAGAACTATCTTGATGCCGGAAGACCAGTCCCCCCCCGGAGAAAGGGACAGGCTGTGTTTGGCGCCGGAATTGTCCAGGTCGGCGACTTGGGCGCGGAAACGGAATTCTGAACCCGCCTGGAGCGCCAGAGGTTCGACCAGGGTGGCAGGGAAGGCCGCCTCATAGAGCGTGTGTCCCGACTCACGGCGCACGGCCAAGGACACCTCCTTATTAACTGTCTCGGCGGAGCTGTTGCCCTCTCCCTTGTACAGGAACACCTCGGGACCCGCCTTGGTCAGCGAAATGCCCCAGCCCCAGCGGTTAATGCCAAGTTCTATCGCGTCCCCCAGCCAAACAATGTCGCCACCATAGGGCTGCACGTGATCGTTGTCGGTGATGTCGAAGGAGACGTAGAGGTTCTTGTCGTCGTACATGATCCTGCATTGTCCGCTCAGGTCCGCCGGATCATACTTGCCCTTCTCAAATCCCGAAACATAGTCAACCGGAATTGGCTTCGCCGCCGTCCACTCGTCCAGCACGCCGTCGATCTTCACCGGACCACCGGCGTGTGCCGCTTCGCCCACAGGCACCAGCGGCATTTCCACCGTGATGTCGGCCGGCTGTCCATATTTCGTGTTCACATACCGGGTCCTGTATTTCGGCACGGGGAAGCGCACCGCGCCCGGCCCGTCGGCGCTCACATGAAACGCCAGCTCAACCTTGCCGTTGGCGTCCACATGATAATCTCGGGCAGGCGGCTCCACCTTCCAACCGCCGGGGACATCCCAAGTAAACGAAGAGTCAAAGGGCTTGTCAAAGGGGTTCTCAACACGAATCGTGATGTCCTTGTCCAGGGGCTGGCCAAAGGGAACCGGGATCTCGTCGCAAAACACCAGTCGGCGCTGGATGTCGGTCATTTCGGCCGCATAATCATTTGTGGCAACATCTGAAGGTAGTACCGCACCGGGCTTGATGACCGTCCAAGTCACCTCTTCGCCGCGCACACGCACCAGCAGGTAATGGTTAAAGTGGCCGTCCGGCCCCGAACCGCTGCCCAGCGACGCGGCCCCGCCCGCGATGACATAATGGACCCCGTCGCGCACGCCAAAATCCCGGTACCCGTGGATGTGTCCCGCAAAGACCGCACGCACGGGATGCCCGTGCATGACATCGGCCAGGTACTTCCAGCGCTTTTCCCACATCTCGTCCTGAGTGCGCGGGTCCGCCTCATCCGTGAAATAGGGCTGGTGCAGGAAGACGAAGATATTGCTGGCCCGGGTTGATTCCAGCTCATGCTTGAACCACGCCACCTGCCCGTCGGAAAGCCGGTCCGGCGCGTTGACCTCCTCGCTGTCAAGCGCGATGAACCGTGAATTGCCGTAGCTGAACGCATAGTGCGTGGGACCCATCCGTTCCATCCACAACTGCTCCGATGCGGCGTCAGAGATGTCATGGTTTCCAGGCGCGGGCAGGAACGGGGGCTTGCATGCGGCAATGGTCTGCTCAAGCAGGTCCCATTGGGGCGGCACGTTGTCGGCCGAACCGCCCAGAATGAGATCGCCCACATGGAGAACAAAGCCTGGTTGAAGC
>CAIXUF010001422.1 GCA_903922535.1 Candidatus Hydrogenedentota bacterium | reverse complement strand
AGAACGTGGCGCGGGCGTCCGTGAAGGACGACGTGGTGATCCGGCCACTCGACACCCCCTACTCCGCCGACGGCGGGCTCACGATCCTCTGGGGCAACCTCGCGCAAGGCGGCGCGGTCGTAAAGAAGGCCGGTGTGTCCGCCGCCATGCTCGCATTCGAAGGTCGTGCGATCATATTCGACTCACAGGAAGACGCCTGCAAGGGGATACTGGAGGGCCGTGTCAAAGCGGGTCATTGCGTCGTCATACGCTACGAAGGGCCGAAAGGAGGCCCCGGCATGCAGGAAATGCTCGCGCCCACATCCTATATCATGGGCCAGGGCTTGGGTGACAGCGTCGCGCTCATCACGGATGGCCGCTTTTCAGGCGGAACGAGAGGCGCGTGCATCGGCCACGTGTCACCCGAAGCCGCAGAGGGTGGTCTTATTGGACTGCTGAAAGACGGCGACCTCATCAAAATTGACATCCAGAACCATAAGCTCGAGGCCGCACTGTCGGCTGACGAGATCAGCCGGCGCCGCGCCGACTTCAAACCCTTTACCCCCAAGGTCGCAACGGGCTACCTGAAACGTTATGCCCAGGTTGTCCAGAACGCCGGCACCGGCGCTGTGGTATAACGCCTGGCTTCTGCTTTGTATTGGCAGTCGCCCGATCGACGAATATCCGGAAGTGGCTCTGAAAGCGGGATCGGAAACAGAACTACGAGAAGACATTATGCCAGTTGACACGCACGCGTGCGGTACAGTGCGAACGCGGCTGGCACGGCTGATACTGGCCATGATCCTGTCATTTGTGGTTCATGGCACGGCCGCCGTATGCGCCTACGCGATCTTGAGCGCCGGGTGCGAACGGTTGATCCCTGTTTTCCAGAGTGGTCAATCGGACATCGTCGTGACGCTCGTGGGCAGCGATGATGCAACCGGCGACATCTCGCGGAACCCCAAACCGGAGCTCGCGCCGCCCGCCGTGAAGTCAACGCCCCGGTCGCCGGAGCGCGAGCCCGTTCGTGTTGCGCCTGTCGCGCCCCCACCACCACTGACTTTGCCTCAGCGTGTGCCTGATGTAGCGAAGTCCATCTCGCCCCCATCCGCGCCTGATACCGTTGCTCCGGCCGCTTCTTCTTCGGCTCCGCATGTAAACGCTCTTGAACCCGGCCCGGCTGGGGCGGAAATCCGAAACGAGTCGATGGGCGTTTCGCGCCCCAAACATGGATCAACCGGAAACGGAAACGTGGCAACAGAAGCCGGGCCAGGCAGTGATGCTTTGCCCGATGGCGCAAGAGGCGCTGTTCTGGGAATTAATGATATTAACCCGCACTATCCTCTCGGTGCACGGGCACGTGGCGAAGAAGGCGTGGTGACCGTGAAGATGGTGGTCAATGATCGCGGCCGCGCAGAAAAGGCGGAAGTTCTGCGATCCAGCAGCTTTCCGTCCCTGGATCGCGCCGCCATCGAAGCCGTGAACCATGCCCGGTTCATTACAAAGGGCGGTGCACCGGCACAAGGCGGCGAAGCCGTCCTTTCCATTCGCTTCAAGTTGGTCAAGTAGGCTGAATTGGCTTGTATCGCGGGCATCCTGCCCTTACCGTGTCCTCCCATGGTTACACGGCTATTGAAACGCATGTGGAACAAGGTCCGCGGCAAGAAAGCGACGCCGCACGATACCGGTTCGCATGCACATACAAAGAAACACACGGAACCGCCAAAACGGGCGGCATCAAGACCGCATCCCGAACATGTGATCCGGCCTCAGACCCCAAGACCTCGAACGCCAACTCCTCCAGCGAAGCCGATCGTTGCGGCTCCATGGTCGCCGGCGCTATTCGATGTCCCTCCGGCTGAAGGAAAAAGCCGCTTCCACGACTTCAATCTGCCCGACCCCATTCTGCACGCTGTGGCCGATCTGGACTTCCGTTACTGCACCCCCATCCAGGCCGCCATTCTTCCCCATCTCCTGGACGCCCGCGACGCCGCAGGCCGCGCTCAGACGGGCACAGGCAAGACCGCCGCATTTCTCATCGGAATGTTCACACATTTTCTGCGTCATCCCCTGACAGAACGCCGACGCAACGGTACGCCCCGGGCTCTGATTCTGTCACCCACCCGCGAGTTGGCGTTGCAGATTGGCCGGGATGCCGCCGACCTTGGCAAGTACTGCCCTTTTCGAATTGTGACCGTGTACGGCGGCGCGGAGTATGAGAAGCAACAGCGCGCCCTGCGCGAGCACACGGTGGATGTCATCGCGGCGACTCCCGGGCGGCTGCTGGATTTCAAACGGAGCGGCGTTCTGGATCTTAAGGAAGTCGAAATTCTTGTCATTGACGAAGCGGATCGGATGCTGGATATGGGATTCATCCCGGATGTGTCGAGCATCGTCCGAAGCACGCCTCCCAAGGAGCGACGCCAAACCCTGTTGTTCAGCGCCACGTTGACCGACGACGTTATGCGCCTCGCGTCCCAATGGTTGAAAAATCCCGTCAAGGTGGACATTGCCCCGGAGCAGGTGGCGGTGGACAGCGTGAAGCAGATCGTATACCTGGTGACCAGCGAACAGCGGTTTCCCCTCATCATCAACATTCTAAAGCGGGAACGACCCGAGCGGGCGCTCATCTTCGGGAACCGCCGCGACGAGACAGAAAGACTCATGCTCGAATTGCGACGGTTCGGCATTCAGTGCGCGCTGCTCTCCGGCGCCGTGCCTCAAAATGTGCGCACACGGACGCTGGAGCAGTTCCGCGAAGGCAAGATATCCGTTCTCGTTGCTACGGACGTGGCGGGCCGCGGCCTCCACGTCGATGGGATAAGCCACGTGATCAATTTCAATATTCCCGAGGACCCCGAAGACTATGTTCATCGCATCGGGCGCACAGGCAGGGCCGGCGAACTCGGCACCTCAATCACCTTCGCGTGCGAAGACGAATCCTTCAAGCTCCCGGATATTGAAAAATACATCGGGCACACCCTCCCCTGCACGCAACCCGAAGACGATTGGCTGATCCTGCCCGAGCCGCTTCATGCCGGAGAGACACCCGCTCTGCGTCGCCGGGCGAACGAGGGACGGTATTCTCCGCGATCGTCGGGTTCTTCCCGGCGACCCGGCCCCCGCCGGGGCCCCCCGCCGGGACGGCGACGACGGCCGTAAGTTTGGGCCTTCCGCCGATCGCTTATCCGGCGACATTTTATCCGTGGCCAAAAGGGAAGAGGCAAGGTTCCCGTCCCGCTGCCGAAATGGAGCATCAGAGCCGCCGACATCGGGGCATTGAGGATAGATATGGAAATACTGCGCGATGAATACCTCGACTATATGACCTTCAAAGCCGTGCGGCGCCCCATTTTCGTGGAGCTGTTCGGACTGCTGGTCGGCCTTGACAAGGAATGGAGGGCGCAGGGAGCGAGCGAGGAGGAGATTGCGCTGACGGTCTTTGGCTTCGATTCCGTGCGCCGGCACCATGTATTCGCCATCACTGGCCTGATCCACGGCGAGAAGGAGGCCGTGCTGGAAGACACGCCCGATTACACGATTACCCGCGATGCCTACGGCCGCCAGGTGAAATTGTGCAAGGGCAGCGCCACGATACCTTTGCCACTCACCCATCCGGTGACGGACATGGAGACATGGTTACGAATCAAGCCCAGGTACGCGTTCTCTGAAGACCGGTTTGGCGATGATTGGGCAGCCACCGCACGACGGGCGCGCGAAAATGGGGCGGTGATCATCGTTAACATTCCCGGAGGATTTGACGAACCGCGACAATTACTGGGCGAAGAGAATCTTTGCGTGGCCTACTACGAGCAGCCAGAATTGATTCACGACATGCTGAAGACGATCGGTGACATGGCGGAACAGGTCCTGGATCGCGTTAGCCGCGAGGTTCAAGTGGACTACCTTTCTGTTCATGAGGACATGGCGGGCAAGAGCGGCGCGCTGGCCGGACCGGTACAAATCAAGGAATTTATCCGGCCGTACTACCGAAGAATATGGGACATGCTGTCCTCCCGGGGCGCGCGGCTGTTTCAGATGGATTCGGATGGCAACATGAACTCCGTCATCCCGGCCTTCCTGGATTGCGGTCTCAATGGCATGGTTCCCATGGAGCCTGCCGCAGGCATGGACATCGTCCAACTGCGGCATCAGTACGGAAACAAGCTGGCCGTCGAGGGAGGAATTGATAAACATGTCCTTCGCCGGTCGCACGAAGAGATTCAGGCGGAGCTCGAATATAAATTGCAGCCGCTCATGCAGCAGGGTGGCACCGTCTTCGGGCTGGATCACCGGATTCCGAACGGTACCCCTATCGACAACTATCGGTTCTATGTGAAGACGGCTCGATCGCTTCTCGGGTTGGATCCAAACCCACCGCCGGGCAAGGCGAGAACGGCGTTCTGAAGTGGTCAACGCACACGTTCTATAGCTGGCATTTGCGATAAATTATCCGGCAATGACTCCGCTCTCCTCTGTCATCGGGATCCATGCAGCCAAGGCCAGAGATAGGCTTGACTGATGGTGT